>VAYC01000070.1:0-9636 GCA_005885025.1 Actinomycetota bacterium
TCGCAGTCGACGATCCCTGCCCGGCCGCCGGCCAGACCCTGCCCCACCGCGGAGATCTCCTCGTCCTCTATCAGCACGTCGGTGATCCCGTCATGGCCTGAGCGCGGGTCCACGACGCGGGCCCCCCGGAACAGGGTTCTGCTAGGCACGGGCCACCTCCTCGGCCGTCGCCGGTTCCTCGGCGTTCGCCGCGTCAGCGCTGCGGGCTCCGCCGAGCATGAGGTACAGGAGCGACATCCGAACGGCGATGCCGTTCGTGACCTGGTCGGTGATGACCGCACGGGGAAGGTCCGCCACGTCTGAGGCGATCTCGACGCCCCGGTTCATCGGGCCGGGGTGCATGATCAGCGCGTTCTCAGGAAGCGCCTCGACCCGGGCGCGCGACAGCCCGAACAGCCTCGAGTACTCCCGCACGCTGGGAAAGAACTGTTGGCGCTGCCGTTCCCGCTGGACCCTGAGCATGTAGCAGACGTCCGCCTTCGGCAGGACTCCATCGAGGTCGTGCGACACCTCCGCCCCCCACGCCGGCGCCTCCGGTGGGATCAGCGTGGCCGGCCCGACCAACGTGACCTGCCCGCCCATCTTCGTCATGGCGAACGTGAGCGAGCGGGCGACACGTGAGTGCCGCACGTCGCCCACCACCGCCACCCGCAGGCCCTCGAACGAGGGGAAGTGCTCCCGGATCGTGAACAGGTCGAGGAGTGCTTGCGTGGGGTGCTCGTGGGTCCCGTCCCCTGCGTTCAGCACGCTGGCCGTGACCCACCGCGACAGCGTGGCGGGGGCGCCCGAGGAGGAGTGCCGGATCACGATCGCGTCGGCCCCCATGGCTTGCAGGGTGAGGGCCGTGTCCTTCAGGCTCTCGCCCTTTGCAACGCTTGACCCGGAGGTCGAGAAGTTGATCACGTCCGCGGAGAGACGCTTCGCTGCGATCTCGAAGGAGATCCGCGTGCGGGTGGAATCCTCATAGAAGAGGTTCACCACGGTGCGTCCCCGGAGGGCCGGGACCTTCTTGATGACCCGTGTCCCCACCTCGCGAAAGCTCTCGGCAGTGTCGAGGATGCGGATCACGTCATGGCGGTCGAGCTGATTGATCGAAAGGAGGTGCTTGATCATGCCGGCGTCCTTTCTTCCTCGCCCGCAGGCATCGGCACGTTCTCGCCCACGACAACGGCGTCCTCGCCATCCGTCTCCGTGAGGCGGACCCGAACCTCCTCGTCCCGCCGGGTGGGGACGTTCTTGCCCACGTAGTCGGCGCGGATCGGGAGCTCGCGGTGGCCCCGATCGACGAGCACGGCGAGCTGGATGGCCTGGGGCCGACCGAAGTCGACGAGGGCGTCCATGGCCGATCGGACCGTCCGTCCGGTGAAGAGCACGTCGTCCACGAGCACCACGGTGGTCCCCGTGATGTCGAAGTCGATCCGTGTCTCATGGACCTCCGGCGCCTCGGCCCGCATCCCGATGTCGTCGCGGTAAAAGGTGATGTCGATGATCCCGACCCGAACCGGCACGCCTTCGATGCGTTCGATCTCCTCGGCCAGGCGTCTGGCCAGGTCGTCGCCTCGCGCCGCGATCCCCGCCAGGACCAGCCGGCCGGCCCCCTTGTTCCGTTCCAGGATCTCGTGGGCGATGCGGGTGACGGCGCGACGGATCTCGCCGCCGTCCAGCAGCCGGCCGCGCTCGACGAACCGGCTCACGCGGAAACGCCCGAAGAAACGAAAACGCTCCGCGGTCGTCGCGGAGCGTCGCTCGGCATCAAGCTCTCTCGTCTCCTTCCCGGCCTCT
Organism: Actinomycetota bacterium; assembly: GCA_005885025.1. Lineage (GTDB taxonomy): Bacteria > Actinomycetota > UBA4738 > UBA4738 > UBA4738 > AC-52. Next base: position 1,783 of record VAYC01000070.1, read on the forward strand.
CGGGACCGGACTTAAAGGGGAAGCCGTTCACCCAAGAGGATAGCGGGCCCGGGCGGCCTGTCAACGGCGAGCCGGATGCCGGTTGGCCGCCCCTCGCGGACTTCTCGCCCCAAGGGAGAGGCTCTTCGTTGGGTGGGTGGTACAAAGCGAGGCGGCAGGCATACACTGGGTGTCCTCGAACTGGAGGGGACGACATGGCTGGTCTTGGTTTGCCCGAGTTGCTGATCATCCTCGGCATCGTCCTGCTGCTCTTCGGCTCCCGGAAGCTCCCCGAGTTGGCTCGATCGCTGGGGAAGGCCCAACGGGAGTTCAAGAAGGGGATGCGGGATACGGACGAGGAAGAGCAGGCCCCGGCCAAGCAGGACGAAGAGAAGACCCAGAGCTAGCGGAACCTCACCCCGAGCCCGCTGGCCGCCCGAGCCGCTCGGGAGCGGGGGGGTCCTCCGCCTGAAGATCCCGCGCGATCATCCCCAGGACCCCGTTCACGAAGCGCCCCGAGTCCTGCGTGGACAATTCGTTGGCCGCATGGACGGCCTCGCTGATGGCCACGGCGGGTGGTACCCCGGACTTCAGCTCGTAGCAGGCCAACCGCAGGATCGTCCGGTCCACCACCGGCATGCGGTGCACCGTCCAGCCTTCCGAGCTTTTCCCCAGCACGGCGTCGAGCTCGCTCAGTCGATCCTCCACTCCCCCGACCAGCTCGCTCGCGTACTCGGACACCGACCGCCCGGCCGTCCGCCACTCCTCCAGTACCGCTCGCGGCGACCGGCCGATGAGGTCGGCCTCGAAGAGGATGTCGAGGGCCTGACGACGGGCCGACCTGCGCCGCCGGTGCCCGCCCCCTCGTTGCCCGCCCGAACCCGGTGCCGGCTCCGAGCGAGGTTCCATCCCAGCCCCTTACTTCTCTCGGGTGAGGTACTGGCCGGTACGGGTGTCGACCTTGACCAGGTCACCTTCGTCGACGAACAACGGGACCTGGACGACGAGCCCCGTCTCCAGCGTGGCCGGCTTGAGCGCCCCGCTCACCCGATCCCCCCGGACCCCGGGATCCGTCCCGGCCACCCGAAGGATCACGGAGGCCGGCAACTCGACCCCGATGGCGCCGCCCTCATGCATGGCCACGACGGCCATGGCGCCCTCCGTCAGATAACCGGCCAGGTCGCCCACGATCCCCGAGGGAACGTGGTGCTGCTCGTAGGAGGCCGTGTCCATGAACACGAGGTCGTCGCCGTCACGGTAGAGGTATTGCATGTCCCGGCGCTCCACGATGGCCAGGCCCACGTTGACGCCCGCATTGAAGGTCCGGTCGACGACCCCTCCGGTCTTGAGATTGCGAAGCTTGGTTCGGACGAAGGCCCCACCCTTGCCCGGCTTCACGTGCTGGAATTCGATGATCTGGTAGAGGGTGCCGTCCAGGTCGAGGGTCATGCCCCGCTTCAGGTCGTTGGTGCTGACGCTCATCGCCGCGGATGCCCGCTCACAGGATCACCAGGTCCTTGGTGGTTCGGGCGAGGACCCGGCCTCCCTCGGCAGTGACCTCGACCATGTCCTCGATGCGAACCCCGCCCAGCCCCTCGAGGTAGATCCCGGGCTCGACCGTGACCACCGTCCCTTCGGACAGCGAACCGTCGCCACCCGGCCGAAGCCACGGCGCCTCGTGGATCTCCAGGCCGACGCCGTGGCCCGCTCCATGTCCATACCGGTCGCCGTAGCCGGCTTCCTTGATGGGATCACGGGTGGCGGCATCGACCTCCTTGCAGGGCACCCCAGGCTGGACCGCATCGACCCCCGCCTGCTGCGCCCGGCGCACCACGCCGTAGATCTCCCTGAGCCGGCCGTCGGGCTCGCCGAAGGCCACGGTCCGGGTCATGTCCGAGTGATAGCCGTTCACCACGCAGCCGAAGTCCATCTTCACCACGTCGCCGCGAGAGAGCGGGCGGCCGGTCGGACGGTGGTGCGGTTCGGCGGCGTTCTCTCCGAACGCGACGATCGTGTCGAAGGACACCCCCTCGGAGCCCAGGCCCCGCATGGTGATGTCCAGCTCGAGCGCGACCTCCCTCTCGGCCACCCCCTCGGAGAGCTTTCCGGTGATCCGGCCGAAGGCCTGGTCGGCCATGGCCTGGGCCGCCTGCAGCGCTGCCCGCTCCTCCGGATCCTTGGTCCGGCGCAGCCGTTCGACCTCCTCAGTTGTGGGGATCAACCCGATGCCGGTCTGGGCGAGCAGCGTGTACGTACGGTGGGTGACGCCTGCGGACTCGAATGCCACCCGCCCCGCCCCGAGGTCTCGGCAGGCCTCAGCGAACCGGGGTACGAACTCGGCCGAGTACGTCACGCGGCGCAGATCCGGCACCTCGTGACCGGACTGTTGCTCGTAGCGGCCGTCGGTCAGGAAGACCCCGCCGTCCACCTTCAGGATGACCTGCCCGTTCGATCCGGTGAACCCCGTCAGGTAGCGGACGTTGGGGAGCCGGGTGATCAGAAAGGCGTCGGCTCCCAGTTCGGGAAGTCGGGATGCCAACCGCCTTCGACGCGCCGCATGGTCCACGATGGCCGATGATAACCGGCCGCGGTCGTGGCACCGCACCCGTGTCGAAACCGAGGGCGAACCAAGAAGGGGCGGCCCGCAAAGGGCCGCCCCTCACCGACAGCCGCTCCCCCCGTCGCGTATGCCGGATCGTTCGCCCGAGCGTGCCCGGGCCATGTGTTCGAGCTACTAGGTGCCGGGGGTCTCGCCCTGGGGCGTGACGACCTCTCGAAGGGATTCGTTGCCAGACCTCGATGTCCCCTTCCGACGGCGCCGCCCGGCCACCAGCAGGAGCTCCGCCAGGATGAACACCGCGGCGCTGGCGGTCGTGCTGCCCGGTGCGGGAGACGTCGTGGAAACCGGGGTGATCGAGCCACCACCCTGCAACGGGTCGAAGGGGTCACGTCCCGAGAAGATCAGGACCTGCTTCGGGGACGCCTTCGGCTTGGGGGTCGGCGACACGGAAGGTACCGGCGAAACCGTCGGTCCGACCAGCGGGCCGGGGCTCTGGGCCGACTTCTTCGTGGCCTTGGGGAGCAGGAAGAATGCGGCGGCGGCCACAGCCACGACCACACCGAAGATGATGAGGGCGCGGCGATTGCGAGGCGACGTGGCCATGACCTTAACCTCCTGGAGTCGTCGTGGGAGCCGGACTCGGAGCAGGAGCCACCGGCTGGTTTCCACCCGGGACCGAGCCCGGCCCGGCGCTCGTGTCCGTGGTGAAGAAGTCCGCCGTGATGTTCATGGACAGTTGAGGCGCACCGCTGGGGCCCGGAGCGAGCACGACGCTGATCACCTTCGAGACGCGGGGAAGGGTTTCCAGCAGGTACAGGTACTGGTCCACGGCGAAGAAGCCGCCGACCACGGTCACCTGGACCGGGATGACCGAGTAGGTCCCCGACGCCGATGGCTGTCCAGGGGAGACGGTCTGGAAGTCCACACCGGACCGGTCGGCCGTCGTGTTGAGGAGCCGGATCAGGCCGGGCAGATCGGCCGTGGGCGGGACCTGGGCCTTCAGGACCGAGAGTCTCTTGCGATCCTTAGGTGCGTCCTTCGCCGCTGCCTGCAGCTGCTCGAGCTGGGCCTGCAACGAGGCCTGGTCCTGCTGAGCTGTGACGATCTCCTTCTGCTTGGCGCGGACCTGACCAGCCTTGGGGGTGATCAGGGCGACCACGAGGACCACGCTCAGGACGGCTCCGACGAGCGCTGCGATAAGAGCTGGTTTCTTGTTCACTGCTTGCTCCCCTGGACGGTTGCCGGGTAGGCCAGGTCGACCGATGAGCTGAACTGCACCTTCGACGCGCTCGGGTGAAGGGGGTCCTGAACGATCTTCTGAGCCGAGGAGAGCCACGAGTTCTCCCAGCCGTTCACCCGCACGAGGCGTGACAGCCAGAGGGCGATCGTGGGGTTGTCGGAGGCGACGCCCTGGAACTGGATGGTCCCGACCAGGGTCTGGGCTCCGACCACCGGCGGGGCGCCCGGCGTGGCCGCGGCGCCACCCTGGAGGGTGTCGGACACCGTGGCGTTCATGCTCGTCAGCCACATCTGGTTCGGGATGACCATGGAGATGTCCCGCAGCACGCCCGACCAGCGGACCTGGTTCGTCAGGGCCTGCTGCGTGAGGGTCTGCCGCAGGGCGACCTCGGCCTTGAGCTGCGCGAACTGCTGCAGCGAATCGATCTGGGTCTGCAGGCCCTGGTTGAGGGCCTGCTGGGCGGCGAGCTTGTGGTTGGCGTTGGCCAGCCTCGCCGTCTGCAGCGTATAGATGAAGAGGAGCAGGAACACCGCCGCACCAACGGCCAAGATGACCGCGGCCAGCGCACGGCGAGACTTCTGGCCCTCGCGTACTTCGGTGGGGAGCAGATTGACCTGTGTCATCCTCGGACCCCCGGAAGGGCTAGTCCCACCGCGACAGCGAGCAGTGGCTCAGCCTCTGCCGATGCCTCGTCGGGAAGGTTGATTTGATGGCCGGCGACACCCGGTGGAACGGGTGCCCCTCTGACACCTGGGAGGGAAGGCGGTCCACGAGGAGCCGGCCGAGGCCCTGCAGCTTCGAGCCGCCCCCAGTGAGCAGTACCCGCTCTACCCGAGCCCCGGGCATCTGGGACTGATAGAAGTCCAGGGAAGACCTGATGTCGTCGGCGAAGGAGGCGGCTCGCGAGAGCGCGGCCTTCATCGCTTCCTCACGCTTGTGAGGGTCGGCGCCTGCTGCGCCCCGCTTGAGCTGTTCGGCCTCGTCCTCGCCGACGCCGAGGGACCTGGCCACGGCGGCGGTGACGTCCCGTCCGCCGGTGGGCAGGATGCGCACGAAGCGCGGCACGCCCCAAGCGTGGACGCAGATGCTGGTGACGTCGGCGCCGATGTCGACGATGGCCTCGTCGCCGCCCTGCGACCCCTGGAGGCCGCTGCCGTCGATCATCCCGACCGAGCGAACGATGGCGAAGGGAACGAGGTCCACACCGACCGGCTGCAGCTTGGCTGCCTCGGCCGCCTGGACGAGCTGCTGGACCATGGCCTTCTGCGCTGCCACGAGCAGGATCCGGACCATCCGCCGGCCCTCCCGCTCGAACTCGTCGAGGATGTGGAAGTCGAGGACCGCTTCCTCGACCGGGATCGGCACGAACTCCTGGACCAGGAAGGACAGGGACTGCCGGAGCTCGCTCTCGGTCATCCACGGGAGTGAGACCTCCCGGACGACCACGCGCTGGTTGGCCACGCCCAGGACGACTTCCTTGCTACGGAACTTGCCCTGGTGCCAGAGCTCGCGAAGCGCGTCCGCCACGCCCTGGGGGTCCTTGACCTCGCCGTTGGCGACCGTTCCCGGCGCCAGCGGCACCTGGGCGATGCGAACGAGCTTGGGAGGGACGGCCCGCATCGACAGCTCTGCGGCACGCACGGCCGTCGACCCGATGTCCACGCCTACACGAATCTGCGGCATCTACTCCGCCCCCTCGCCTCGGACGAAACGCTCTGAGAGATAGCGGTCCACGTCGGACTCTCTGATCCGGTAGTTCTTTCCGACCCTCACGGCGGCGAGCTGGCCGCTCTTGATGAGCCGGTAGATCGTCATGTTCGAGACTCGCATCGCTCCAGCCACCTCAGCTACGGTGAGAAGCCGATCCCCCACGAACGGCCTTGGCCTGCCCATGGGCTACAACTCCCACTCTTGGAACACTTGTCGCACTAGCCACAGCAGCAACACCACCATCTTCCTCCTCTTCCCTTGACAGGAACCCCAAAGGGAATCGGAGTTAACAACGGCGTCCGGTTCATGTCAACGTTCTAGTTTTCGGACGGCGGGGGCTGAACTTGAATAGAAGCCGAGCCCAACCTGGACGAATTACCCAGGACCCGGTACCGAGTTGGGTGAGGCCGGACGGGCCCCTCGAGGCCGACACAAGGCCCCGAGACTCCCCTGATCAGCGCAGGGCGCTCGTGTACCAGGCGGCGACGTGGGGGGCGAACAGCGCCGAGAACAGGGCCCCCAGGGCGATGGAGGGGCCGAAGGGCAGGACGTCCTTCCGCCGCGCTCCCCTCAGGAGGGCTGCGATGGCGAGCAGGCCGCCGGCCAGGATCCCCAGGGCCGCGGCCACTCCCACGTACTGCCACCCGAGAGCCCCGAGCACCAGCCCGACCAGACCCGCCAGCTTCACGTCGCCCATGCCCATCCCAGAGCGCGAGACCACCGCCACCACCAGGAGCCCGCCCCCATAGGCCAGGAGCCCCAGGGCCGCCCCGGCCAGGCTCACCCGTCTCCCGGCGACCCACAGAGCGGCCACCGCGACAGTGAAGGCCACCAGCGACGGGTACAGGATCCGGTTAGGGATGATCCGGTGGTGGAGGTCGATGGCGGCGGCGGCCTCCACGACGGCGAGGAAGCCAGCCACAAGGGCGGCCACCCACACGTCCCCGAAAGCCAGGGCCGCTCCAAGGAAGGCCCCACCGGTCAGGGCCTCCACGGCAGGGTACTCGGCGGAGATGGGGGCCCGGCAGTGCCGGCACCGCCCAGCCAGCAGCAGATACGAGAGCACCGGGATGTTGTCCCGGGCGCCGATCTGAGCACCGCAGGCAGGGCAGGCCGACCGCGGTGCCACGATCGATTCCCTCCGCGGCACACGGTGGATCACGACCGTCAGGAACGATCCAACCGCCAGCCCGAAGGCCGCGAAGACGACCGCCCTCACCACCAGCACGGTCGAATCCTACGCGGCCCTCAGGACGTCGCCGTGCCTAGCCGTTCTCGATCTCGCGGAGGTACGAGGGCTGCACGTTGTAGCCCGTGAGGTTGAACCCCGGGACCAGGACGGGGACATAGTTCATGGTCATCTGGTTCGTGATGATCACCGTACCGCCGATGATCTGTCCGTTGACCCCCCCGGCGTTGTTGTTGCCGAAGTCGACGTTGCACTGACTTGTAGACGAACAGCTTCATGTTGTTGTTGAAGTTGGTGTTATTGGAAACGTTGATGTTGTAGTTCCCGGTGGCACAGTTCAGGCCGGCCTGCCAAGGCCGGATGACGTAGAGCGTCCAGGGGCCGCCCACGTTGTTCCAGTTCGTCTGGTTCACCGTCGTGAACGACCCGTCGGTGATGATGGCGACGTTGCCCTTGAGGGTGACCGTCGAGTTGTTGCCCCAGCTCAGGGCGCAGGTTGGGCTGACCTTCACGACGTAGTCGCCAACGGCGCCGTTGGTGATGAACGCCTGGGCTGCCGCGCAGCTCGAGTAATCGACCTCCGTGTAGCCGGCTCCGGTCGGCGGGGCGCACGTCCAGGCGCACTGGTTGTAGGTCAGGTGCGGAAGGGGGACCTGAGGCGGCGGCCCCGAAGGCGAGTTCGCCGTCGACGTGCCTTGAATGGTGCCGCCGCTGATGGTCGTCCCCGCCTTGGCGTTGCCGAAGACGGTCGAGTTGCTGCTGAGCGAGATGTAGGACGTGGACGACGTCGCGTTGCCGAACGCCTGAAGCCCGTTCGACAGGTGCACGTAGTTGTTGGCCCACACGTTCGCCTTGATGACGCCCTGGGCGATGTCCGCGAAGCCCTGCGAGTAGGCCGATCCGGAGATCTGCGTGTTGTTGTTCAACGAGAAATTGCCGTTCGTGTAGACATCCCCGTCGTTGCCCTGATATCCGTGCACGGTCAGCTGGTTCCCAAGGTTCAGGCCCGTGTCCGAGAAGATGGCCTTGTTGAACCCGCCGAAGATCGGTGTGAACCGCACCTCGCTCTGCATGGTCCTGCTCACGGCCGTCGTCGAGCCTGCCGTCGCAGCGGTTCCCTTGGAGACGACCATCGCGCCGAGCGGATCAGCCGCCAGCGGGTCCGCGGGATTGGCG
>VAYC01000070.1:9736-20065 GCA_005885025.1 Actinomycetota bacterium
TCGTAGGAGGCGTTGGGCACTGACGGAAGCGTCGCGTCCCACTGCGTGCTGTTGCAGACCGCCCCGCCGGTCGAGGTGACGAGGCCCGAGAACCACGCATCGATCCCGGCCTCGGCGGCGTCCACGGCCTGGATCCTCTTCCGATCGAACGAGCTGATGGTGGAGTTGTGGAGGGAGAGCGCGACGACAACGATGCTCAGGAACAGCACGACCAGGGACACCAGCAGAGCAGTGACCATGGCGATCCCGCGCTCTTCGTTGAACTTCTTGATCATTGTGGACTGACCTCCGGTTAGTAGGGTGGAAGCGTGGAACACACGTTGCTGGGGTATCCGTACTCGGTGTTGCGACCCGAGATCGACGCCTGGATCTTGACGTTCGAGCCGCTGGCCGCGTTCTGGTTGACCAGGAACGTCACGACGATGGTCCGCCCCCCCTTGTTGGGGTCGGGGTCGAGGGCGAAGGCCGGCGGTGAGGGCGGGGTCGGGGGCGACGGCTGGTTGACGATGTGGTCGGCGATGAGCCGCCAGCCCGACACGATCCCGTCGGTCTGCCACGTGGTGGTCCAGTCCCGCCGTTGCAGCTGACCGCCGGCGATCCGCCACTGGACGCACCGGTTGCCCGGGTTTCGGGTCACGGCGTTCGTCTGCGTGTAGATGAGCAGTGCCATGCCCGGATAGATCTGGTTGGGGGCGTCGTCCGACCAGGGGTGGGTGGGACCGGTCAGGCTCGGGTCGTACAGGACGTTGCCCGAACGGATCTCCTTGTCCATCTCTTCGATGGCCAGCCGGGCCTGGTCGTTGTTCCCGCTCCGGTCTGACTGCCGATTCACGGCGCGCTGGACGCCTGCCAGCACCGTCCCGAAGATGACCAGCACGATCGAGAGGATGCTGAGCACGACCATCAGCTCCACCAGGGTCATGCCCTCCTGGGAGCGGAGGCGACGGCGAACGATCTCAAGCACCGCTGGGAGCTGCCTGGTAGGTGTTCTGGGCCTTCATGGTGCCCAGGTCCACGTGGACGATGAGGTCTGCCTGGACCTCGCCGTCGATGGTGACCTTGTACTGGAGGTCCCCGGCGAACGGCGTGTTGGACTGGGCCGTGGCCGCCGTCCGCGTGGCCGGACAGGCGGGGCTGCAGACGCCGAAGGTCTCGGCGGTGGAAGTCCCTCCCGTCTTCGGACACCCGGCCGAGCGACGAGGGCGATCCCGTGATGTCGATCTGGAGGGTACTGCCACCCACGTTGTCCGTGATGTGCACTGAGGCAACCGACAGGTTCACCGGGGGGCCAGGGGCGATGGCGACGGTCGTGTAGCCCACGCCGTTCCAGTAGCGGATCGAGCCGCTCGCCGTGACGGTGGGAGCAACGGTGTTCGTTCCGGTTTCGGCGGTGACCTTGTCGCTGAATCCTGAGATCTGAACGAGGTAACCGGCCCAACCGGCCGGCACCTTGGCCGGGTTGAGGTTGGTCGGGAGCGCACCGAACTGTACGGTGCCGACGGCCCTGGACGATTCCGAGTGCACGAGCCCGTCGACGCCGTTCTGGATGTCGCGGTTGCTGAGGGCGGAGGCGACGATAGGTGCAGCCGCCACGGACACGACCGTGGTCGTCCCGAGATCGAACTTCTTCCTCAGGTCCATCGTGACCGACATCGCCCCGACCTGCTGCTCCGTCGAGCTCCCGCAGGGCTGGAGGTCGGTTTCGCCGATGCCGATCAGAGGGCACGCGTTCCCAAGGCTGGCGTCGGTCGTGCTGACCGTGGCCCCGGGGTCGCCCGAGCTCGGGGTCACCGTGATCGAGTTGGCCTGACCGCCGCCGCTGCTCGCCGTGACCGGCGTTGCTGATCCCGTCACGGTGGACTTCTGATAGTCCTTGCCCGGCTGGGCCGGGTCGTTGTCGGCGGAGCTCGCCGCCTGCTGCCCCCCGGTGGTCGTCGGTGGGTTTCCGCTCAACGTGATCGACGCGGTCGAGGAGGTGGTCAGGCCCTGCACGGCCGAGATCTGCTCGACCTGCATGTTCGAGTTCCAGTTCGGCATGGTCAGGGTCGCGTTGGCCAGATTGACGCCGCTGAGCGTCCCGGTGACGTTGAAGCGACCCTCGTCGGCCACCCCGTTCGCGTAGAAGAACGGCTGGCACGGGGCGGCGAAGGGGTGCGTGAGCGTGGACAGGCAGCCGGTGCCGGAGTAGGCGATGGTCTGGCTCTGCACGGTCGTGGAGACGCCCTTTCGGGCGGGGTTTGGCCAGCTCACGGCCACCGTCAACCTGAACGTGTTGTTGGTGGTGACGTTCTTGTAATAGGTCACGTAGGCCCGGACCGTGTACGTGGTCGGGCCGACGACGATGGCCTGGGTGTGCGGGACCAGCGGCACCACGTTCGGGTTGGCGCCGCGGGGGATCTGCTCCCCGCCGTAGCAGTACGTGGCCCCGCACCCGCCCGTGATGTTCGGGTCACCGCCGCCCGTGAGGTCGGCATTGGACAGTCCCTTCTTCAACACGTCGAAGGGGAGCGCGCGGATCTGCTCCATGGTCTGGTTGGCAAGCCCGCTGGCACCCTGTCGCTGCCTGGCCAGGGCGATGTCGCTGAACCCGATCGTCGCCGTGTAGGCGAGCGCCAGGAGCGCGACGAGCATGATCGAGACGGCGACCATCAGCTCGATGAGCGTGAAGCCGGCTTCTCCGCGCAGGCGGGACCGGAGCCGTCGAAGGAACGCGTTTGTGAGCCTAGCCATCCCTTTTCTCCCCCTAGGTTCTCGACTGCGTCGGAGGCGTTCTTGAGAGCAGCCCCGAGGCGCGGCTCACGCTCACCAGCCGCCCGTGCACTCGGCGACCGTGTCCACGTCCGAGAAGTTGGTTCCCTTGCCCTTGTCGGTGACCGGGCTGTTCGCCTGCTGCGAGAGACAGAAGTACGTCAATGTGTCGCTCAGGGACACCAGCAGCAGATCGCTGCCGTTCGCGACCTCGATGTCGATCTGGCCCTTGGCAGGCGGTCCGGGTGAGATCCACTGGATCGTCGGCTCGGCCTTCATGGCCTCGTTCACGTCGAAGCCCGTGTAACGTCCACCTTCGGCCCAGTAGGTCATGGCGGCGGCCAGGCTCGTTCGGAGGTTCGCCTGGGTGGCTCGGTCGGAAGCCCGCTGCTTGGCGCCCGCGAACGTGGGCAGGGCGATCGCGATGAGGAGCCCGATGATCAGCACGACGACCATCAGCTCGATGAGGGTGAAGCCCGCCTCGCTCCTCCGCGAAGTTCTCATTCGGTCCGTCTTCTCGTCTCTCCTCTGGGTGCGAACAGGGGGCGGGTCCCTTCCGGGCCGCCCCCCGCTCACCTTGTTCGTCGTTCGCGTTCTCTCTTTACCAGGTGCTGTCGCTCGCAGTGAACGTCATGGCCTGGGCCCCGGTGCAGGCGTTCGGAGGTTGTGTTGAGTTCCGGAACGTCCCTGCTAGGGCTGGACCCGCCGGGTCGGCCCCGAGGTCGGTGATGTAGAAGCAGACCCCGGTCTGGGACAAGCGGGCGGCGCCCCACTTCTGGCCGTCACCCGCGTTGACGTCGCCCGTCTCCACGCTAACGGAGTAGTTGTTAAGCGTAGAGGAGGCCACGCCCCCTGCCACGAAGTTCAGCGAGGGCTCGATAGCTGGGAGCTGGCTCGCTGTCTCGTCACATGGGAGCCCGGGAGCAGCTGGCACGTAGGTGTCGTGGTCCGTGTAACACGTCTTCGCCGCAGCGATGGCGTTCCGGAGGTCCGACGTGGCGGCCTTGTTCTGTGCCCGAGCTCGTGCGCCGAGGAACGTGGGCAGAGCGATGGCGATCAGGATGCCGATGATGAGAACCACCACCATCAACTCGATGAGGGTGAACCCTCGCTCCTCGCGCATCTTCTGTGCGATCTTTGCAATCATTTTTGTTGATTCACCTCCTCCCGTCTGAGGATGGGAGCGCAATGAGCACACTCCATGACCAAGCTTCGGCAGGAAGAGATTGCTGGTTGAGAGGCGAAAGTTCGGATTTTGGCTCCGCCGAATGGAGTACGAGGGCATCCGGTGCGGGAGGGATCCTGTGCGCCCCGCCTAGTCCGATTGGAGCGCACAGGACCCCGTGGTTCAGTCAGCTCTCTTACGATTCCAATGCGATGGTCCCGGCCGGATGGCCGGGACCCTCCGCGGGTGCACCGTTCGGTCCAGGCCCTCTGGCCCGGGAGCGGCTACTTGATCAGGTTGATGATGTTGAACATCGGGAGGGACAGGGCGATGACGGCCAAGCCGACCGCCCCTCCCACGAAGAAGATCAGGACCGGCTCGATCAGCGAGGTCAGCGCGTCCACCGTGGCCGAGACCTCGTCGTCGTAGAACTGGGCGACCTTCTCCAGCATGGTGTCGATGGACCCCGTTTCCTCACCCACTGCCAGCATCTGGACGACCATCGGCGGGAACACGCCGTGGCGCCCGAGTGGCTTGGACAGGGTCTCTCCCTGCTTGACCGACTGCTGGACGTCGAGGATGGCCCGAGAGACCTGGGCGTTGTTCACGACCTCGGCCGTGACCTCAAGGCTCTGCAGGATCGGCACGCCGGACTTGCTCAGCACGCCCAGGACGCGGGAGAACCTGGCCAGGGCCGTCTTGTGAAACAGCGGCCCGAAGATCGGGACCCGGAGCTTGAGGGTGTCCCACTGCATCCGCCCCTGCGGGGTCTTGACGTAGCGGCGGAGCAGGAAGATGACGATGCCGATCGCGATCAGGAGGAAGGGGAGCTTGTGCACGACCAGGTTGCTCACGGTGAGCAAGATCCGGGTCGGGAGCGGGAGGGTCCCGCCCAGCTGCTTGTAGATGCCCTGGAACTGCGGAACGATGAAGACCAGCATCGCCAGCAGGATCAAGCTGACGAACCCCAGCACGACCACCGGGTAGGTCATGGCCGACTTGATCCGCTGACGGAGGGCCACTTCCCTCTCCATGTTGCCGGCCAGCCGCTCCAGGACCGCCTCCAGCACGCCACCGGCCTCTCCGGAGCGGACCATCGCCACGTACAGGTTGTTGAACACCTTGGGATGCTTGGCCATCGCCGAGGACAGCGACGCCCCTCGCTCGATGTCGCCACGGACGTCCCGCACGGCCCTGGTGATGATCCCCGAGCTGGTCTGCTGCTCGAGGATCGACAGCGCCCTGAGGATGGGCAGGCCGGAGTTGACCATCGTGGAGAACTGGCGAGAGAAGACCGACAGGTCCTTCATCTTGGGCTTGGTGCGCAGGCGGATCTCGCGGCGCACGCCGCCCCCCTGAGGTTGCACCTTCAGCGGGACGTAGCCCATCTCGCGAAGCCGGCTCAGAACGAGCTGCTCGTTGTCGGCGAGCAGCGTCCCAGTGACGACCTTTCCGCTCTGGTCGCGGCCACGGTACTCGTATGTCTCAGCCACTTCTGCCCCTTCCCGCTACCCCCGTGACCAGGCGTTGCAGCTCCTGGGGATCGTGGCAGCGCTGCCTCGCCAGCTCCATGGTGATCTTCTGGTTCGTGACCAGGTACGCCAGCGCCTGATCCATCACGCGCATCCCGAATTGGCCTCCCGCCTGCATGGACGAGTAGATCTGGTGCACCTTCGCTTCCCGGATCAGGTTCCGGATGGCCGGCGTGGTCACCATGACTTCCGCCGCCACCACGCGGCCCTGCCCGTCCCACGTCTGGAGCAGCTGCTGGGTGACCACGCCCTGAAGCGTGGTGCTGAGCTGCACCCGGATCTGCTGTTGCTGGTGTGGAGGGAAGGCGTCGATGATGCGGTCGATGGTCTGGGGGGCGTCCTGCGTGTGCAGGGTCGCGAACACGAGGTGCCCGGTCTCGGCCGCGGTGACGGCCGTGGAGATCGTCTCCAGGTCCCGCATCTCACCGACCAGGATCACGTCGGGGTCCTGGCGCAGGACGTGCTTGAGGGCCTCCGCGAACCCGTGGGTGTCCGCTCCCACCTCGCGCTGGTTGACCAGGGCCACCTTGTGACGGTGCAGGTACTCGATGGGGTCCTCGATGGTCATGATGTGGACCTCACGCTCGGTGTTGACCACGTCGATCAGGGCGGCCAGGGTCGTCGACTTCCCGGACCCCGTCGGTCCCGTGACCAGGACCAGCCCTCTGGGGAGCCGGGCGAAGTCCGACACCTGGGGAGGAAGCCCCAGGTCTTCGACGGTCCTGATCGTGAAGGGGATGAATCGGAAGGCTGCCCCGACCGCGTCGCGCTGGAAGTAGACGTTTACGCGGAACCGCGCTCGGCCCGGCAGGGAGTAGGACATGTCGAGCTCCAGGTCCTGCTCGAGCCGCTCTCGCTGTCGCTGGGTCAGGATGGCGTAGACCATCCGTCGCACTTGGTCTGGCTCCAGGATGTCGTACTGCTCCAGGGGCTTCAGATCGCCGTGGATCCGGACCGTGGGCTTGGCCCCGACCGTCAGGTGCAGGTCGCTCGCGTCCATCGTGAGGACATGCGTGAGCAGCTCCTGTACGGGAACGGTGGGGAGCTCCGTCTCCCGGTTGATCAACTCCGCCTTCATCAAGACCCCCTAGACAATGACAACGTCTGGTTCCCCGGAAACATCGGCACGTCAGGCCACGACCCGTAGCACTTCTTCGATCGAAGTCATGCCCATCCGGACCTTTTCGAGCCCGTCCTCCCGAAGCGTGGTCATCCCGTCGCGGCGGGACGATCGGCGGATCTCCTCCGAGGAGACCCGATCCACGGTCATCCGTTCGATCTCCTCCGTCATCAGCATGACCTCGTACATCCCGATCCGCCCCCGGAACCCCGTCTTGGCGCAGGCGCTGCACCCGACCCCTCGGTACAGCTCCCCGATGTCCTCCCACATGAACTCTGGGAAACCGGCAGACTCCAGCTCTCGGGGGGTGGGCTTGTAGGGCTCCCGACACTTCATGCAGAGCTTCCGGCCCAGCCGCTGGGCCACCACGCAGTCGAGGGCGCTGGCCACCAGGTAGGGCTCGACCCCCATCTCGATCAGGCGGGCCAAGGACGAAGGTGCATCGTTGGTGTGCAGCGTGGAAAGGACGAGGTGGCCGGTCAAGGCGGCCTCGATCGCGATCAGGGCCGTCTCCCGGTCGCGGATCTCACCGACCAGGATGACGTCGGGGTCGGCCCGGACGATCGAGCGCAGGGCCGAAGAGAACGTCAGTCCGGCCCGGGTATGGATCTGCATCTGGTTCACGCCGGACAGCCGATACTCCACGGGGTCCTCGACGGTGACGATGTTCGTGCTGCCCTTGTTGATGATGTTGATCGTGGCGTACAAGGTGGTGGACTTCCCCGAACCCGTCGGGCCGGTGACGAGGATGGCTCCGTACGGCTTGGTGAAGGACTCCTGGTACCGCTTGTAGGAGTTGTCCAGGAACCCGAGCTCCTCGAGCTTGAGCAGGACCGAGCTCTTGTCCAGGATCCGGATCACGATCTTCTCGCCGTACACCGTGGGGAGGGTGGCGAGCCGGAGGTCCACCGTCTTGCCGCCCACCGTCAGGCCCACGCGGCCGTCCTGGGGGACCCTGCGCTCGGCGATGTTGATGTCGGCCATGACCTTGAGACGGCTGATGAGACCGGCCTGAATGTTCTTCGGGGAGCGCATGACCTCCCTGAGGACGCCGTCGATCCGGTAGCGGATCCGGAGATCGCGCTCCATCGGCTCGATGTGGATGTCCGAAGCCCGGTCGGTGATGGCCTGGGTGATGAGGAGGTTCACCATCTTGACGATGGGGCCCTCCTCGACTGCCGCGGCGGCTTGCTCCAGCTCCTTGAGGTCGTGCTCCGCCGAGGCGGATGCCTCCGAGGCCATCTGCTGGACCGATTCGTCCATACGGCTGTACTTGCGGATGGCGCCTTCGATGTCGGCAGCCGTGGCCACCACCGGCTGGACCTCCATGCCGGTGATCGTCCGGATGTCGTCGAGGGCGAACAGATTCGCCGGGTCGGCCATGGCCACCAGCAGCCTGCTGTCCTCGTAGGCGATCGGGAGGGCTCGATAGCGACGAGCCACCTGGTCGGGGATCAGCATGGCCGCGCTGGGGTCGATCTGGAAGTCGTTGAGGTCGACGAACCGGAACCCGATCTGCTTGGCCAGAGCGGCCATGAGATCTGACTCCCGGACCATTTTCAGGTCGATCAGGATCCGGCCCAGGAGCTGGTCGGTTCGGCTTTGTTCGAGCAGCGCCCGCTCCAACTGGTCGTGGCTGATCAGACCCTCCTCGACCAGGATCTCGCCGAGCTTTTTGGTCTTTTTGGCGCTGCTCGGGAGCGCCTGCGACATGTCTTGGCTCATCGTTGGAGGGGTCCGCTCACTCAGGATTCTTCGTCTCGTTTGTCCGAGGGCATGAGGATTCCCGCGAACTCGCGGCGCAGGGCCATCGCGTCCACTTCGCCACTGGTCGAGGGCTCCTCGGACCGTTCATCGGTGTCCTCGTCGGGAGCTGGTGTGACGGACATCGGGAGCGCCTCCGCCTCCGCGGTTCTCACCTGACCGACCGCGGAAGCCGCATCCGCGATCATTTCGGGGGTCGGCGGCGGGAGCTTGCCCGGAGCCTCTTCCCGGGGCTCTCGGTGCAGCGAGGTCCGGGGTCCCCGGGGCGTCTCCACAGACGGCTCCCGGTCCACCGATCGGAAGGACTCCTTCTTCAGCCGAACTTCCTCCGCGACGAGGAGCATCTCGTCAAGTCGATCGAGGATCAGCCCCGCCCGAGCCGACGGCGAGGCCTTGGCCAGGGCCGCGTACGGCCCGCGCCGACAGAACACCCACTGCTCGTCGCGAAGCCCGACGAACCCACGATCGACCTCCCCGACCGCCGCGATCTGGGACCAGGCAGCCAGCGCTTTCTCCTCTTCGTCTGCTGGGGACGCTCCCAGTGCCAATCCGTCTCGCGAAACGATCAGGCAGGCGCGAACGTCAGCTACGCCGGCCACGAAAGCGTGGACCAGGGCCGCGAAATCGACGGACATAACGGATCCTTGCTTGGAGTTTTCGGCGTTGCCCGTGCGCGGCTTAAGACGACCGGCGGAGCTTGCGGCCCTCAGCGAGGGCTAACAGCTCGGGTTGGCCTTCAGTCGAAGGAACTCCGAATACGAGGCGGTAAAGGCGTGGTGGCCTGCCTGGTCGCAGACGATGTAGTAGAGCCAGTTTCCGGTCGCCGGTGAGAGCGCCGCCTCGATCGAAGCCAGTCCCGGGTTGGCGATCGGCGTGGGGGGGAGGCCCGTGTGGAGGTACGTGTTGTACGGGCTGTTCACCTTGAGATCGTCGTAGGTCAGCTTCGACTTGTAGCTTCCCAGCGCATACTCGACCGTGGCGTCGATCTGGAGCAGCATCCCCTTCTTCAACCGGTTGTAGATGACGGCCGCGATCTTCGGGCGATCATCGGGGAACCTCGCCTCGCGCTCGATCATGGAGGCCACGATGAGCACCTGGTACCTGCTCTTGAGGCCGAACTTGCTGTAGTCGCCCCAGGGAAGCCCCCGGACCTCCTTGGAGAGCTGGTCGAGCATCTTCTTGATGACTCCGTCCGGAGTGACACCGGCGAGGAAGTCGTACTTCTTGGGGAACAGGAACCCTTCCACGGTGGGCGTTCCCTTCGGCAGGTAGGGCGGCAGGGAATACTTGCCGCTCCGAGCCGCGGACAGGAATTCCTGGCTCGGGATGCCGAGCTGGTCCTGCACCGCGGCGGCCGTCTGGGTGATCGTCAGGCCTTCGGGGAAGACTGCCGTCAGCGACTTCTGAGGTAACGGGCCCTTCTTCAGCGCGGCGAGCGCGGCGGCCACGCTCATGTTCGTGGTCAGGTTGGTGTAGGTCCCGGCCTCGAACCCGTGGGCGAAACCCCGGAACCGGGCCATGACCTTGAACGCCACGCTGGAGCGGACGACGTGGTCCTGCTTCAGGATGTTGGCGACCTCCGCCCCCGTCGCGCCATGAGGAATCACGACGACGATCTTGTCCTGGGGTCCGGAGGCGCTGGTGGCCCAGGCCCACCACCCTCCCGCCGCTCCGACCAGACACACCAGGAGGATCAGCACGATCAGCAGGACCAGCCCACCATGGCGGCGCTCCCGCGGCTGCCGTGCCGGCGTCTTCATCATCGTCTCCAGCACGGGCATCAGGATACCGGAAGGGTTCGGCGACACCGGTGATCAGCGCACCGCGTCGAGGTAGGCCTGGAGGATCACCATGGCGGCGGTCTGATCGACCACCTCCCGGCGTTCTCGTCCTCGAAGCCCTCGCGCGGCCAGGTCTCGTTCGGCCTGCACGGTGCTCAACCGCTCGTCCTGGAGGTGGACCGGGAGGCCGAGGAAACTGCGAAGCGCCTCGGCGAACTT
>VAYC01000370.1:0-335 GCA_005885025.1 Actinomycetota bacterium
CGAGAGAGCGAGCCACAGCGGCGGGATCGCGGTGACCACGGAAGCAAGCGCCACGAGCGCCGCGGCCACCCGCAGCCGGCTGGCTGCGGGCTCGGATCCCGGGTTCACGCCGGGCGCGAGGGCCCACGCGAACATAAGGAAGACGATCGCCGCGATCACCCCGATGATCTGGGCGGTGACGATGATCCCGCCGTGCTGGGCGTAGAAGTGCTGGATCCGGTCGATCGGGGTGTCGAGCGTCGGGATGTCCGCCATCCCGGCCTGCAGGAGCAACAGCACGACGAAGACGATCCCCAACCATCCGGCACGTCGTCCGCTCATCACGCCCTCCCCGT
>VAYC01000370.1:530-2974 GCA_005885025.1 Actinomycetota bacterium
AGCTTCGCGAGCGTGGATGCCGCCGAGGGCTGGCTGATCTTCAAGACGCCACCGGCCGAGATCGCTGTGCACCCGACGGATGGCACCGAAGCTCACCAGCTGTTCCTGATGTGCGACGACGTCGCGGCGACGGTGGCCGAGCTGACGGCGAAGGGCGTCGCGTTCACGGGTCCGGTCGTCGATCGCGGGTGGGGACTGCTCACCGCGATCCGGTTGCCGGGTGGCGGGGAGCTCGGGCTCTACGAGCCGCGACATCCAACCGCCCGCGACGTCTGAACCGTTGCATCCGTTTACTCCAAGGAAAGGGCTTGCAACTCAGATCACCCCGGCGGGCAGAGGCGCAACCGGGCTCGCGTCGCGACGCGATCGAGTTAGTGCACCCCACGGTATCTCACGGAGCGATGAGAGCCAGGTGCATCCGTTTCCCTCTCTGGGAAAGGTAATGCACCACCAGCTCCGCTCATCGGATGAAGGGCCACGACTGGCGCGGCCCACGACACCAGGAGACGACCCATGACGATTCAGCGGATGGACAACGTTCTCATCGTTGTCGACGACCTCGAGGCGGCCAAGTCTTTCTTCATCGAGCTCGGCCTCGAGCTCGAAGGCGAGACGCAGGTCGAGGGACCTTCGGTCGACAGCCTGATCGGGCTCAAGGACGTTCGCGCCACCCTCGCGTTGATGCGGACGCCGGACGGCCACGGTCGCATCGAGCCACGGCGTTCGCGGCTGGGCACGGCGACCAGGCCTGGCGGCAGGTCCAGATGGCCCACGACCGGCTCGTCCGCGCCGAACTTGAAGCCCGCAACGCCATCGCTGTCGTCTTCCTCGGCGACGGCTACCTCGTTGCCTTCGCCTCCGCCTCTTGGGCGCTCGACGCCGACCGCCGGGATCCAGCGTGCGTTCCTCGAGCACGGCCCGCTCCAACCGGACCAGGCCTTCCGCACGCGGATCGGCCTCCACACCGGCGAGGTCTCCCGCGACGAGCGCGGGCACCTGGTTGGCACCGCCGTGCACGCCGCCTCCCGGATCGCAGGGAAGGCGGCCGGCGGGCAGGTGTTTGTTTCGCAGGCCGTGCGGGACGCTGCGCAGGACCCCACCTTCGCCGATCGGGGGCTGTTCTGGCTCAAGGGGCTCCGTTGCTGTCAGCAGGGACACTGCCCTGGTAGGGGCACCGCTGGACGATACCGCGAGAGGGACAGACGCGGGTTCGGCCTGGGTTTTCCTTGTCGCCTAGCCCCGAACTCTAACCGTCACGCATTGAGTTGGGATGCCCCCTGGAGGTGGCCGAGGCCAGCAGGGGCTTGGGGGGAGCCAGGTAATAGCCCTGGCCGTAGGTGACTCCCAGTTGGCGGAGGCACGAGAGCTCCCTTTCGGTCTGGACGCCCTCAGCGATCACCACCGAGCCGACCTCCCAGGCGAATGACACCAGGGAAGAGACCATGGCCCGACGAGCGGGATCGGCGTCGACTCGGCGGGTCAGGGCGACGTCCAGCTTGATGATGTCGGGGGCCAGCCGAAGGATGTGTTTGAGCGAGGCAAAACCTGCCCCCACGTCGTCGATGGCCAGCCGAACGCCCTGGTCCCGCACCTCCGTGAGCGCGCGGTCCAGGGCGCCGTACTCCGTGACCCGGGCGTGCTCGGTCATCTCGAGGACGATACGCTCCCCGGAGACGCAGGCAAGGGCGTCGACCAGCCCCGGACACATCGCTGTTTCCGGCGACACATTGACGGAGAGATAAGCGTCCTGGGGTACGCTGTCGAGGTGGTCGAGGGCCGCCCGAAACGCGGTGAGTTCGAGCCCAGTTCCCAGCCCGACCTCGGCCGCCTGAGCGAACCACTGATCCGGGCTGTACCTGGGCGCCGCGTCGAAGCGCGCCAGGGCCTCCAGACCGGCCACCTTGTTGGTCCCCAGGTGGATGATCGGCTGAAACACCATCCGGAGCCGGCGGCCACGGAGGAGCTCTTGGATCTGGCGGACTTGCCGCCGATGCCATTCCTGCTCACGCTCGCCGCGCTCCAGATGATCGGCCACCATGCGGGCGAGCATGTGCATGAATCGCACATCGCGCGCCCGGAGAGATGGATCGGCTCTGTGGCTCAGGCAGCAGAGCGTTCCGTACACGCGACCGTCTGAGAACATCAAAGGAACCCCGATGTAGGAACCGATGTCGGCATCACGAGTGGCCTTCAGATGCCTGACCTGCGGTTCCTTGTTGGCGTCCGCGATCAGGTTGGGCAATGATCCGCCCACGACCCGGTGGCAGTAGGTCTCCTCGAGGAGCACGCCCTCATCGACCTGGAAACCGAATGAGCCGCCGTCCCCTTCGATGAAGCGGTAGACCTGCTCGCCTTGCGTGAACTCGGACACGACCGCCACATCCATCTCCAGATACTCCCGGGCGAGCGCGAGGACGTGCGCGATCAGGTCGGGGGGGTGACCG
>VAYC01000370.1:3071-4385 GCA_005885025.1 Actinomycetota bacterium
GTTGGATCTCGAAGCAGGACGGCCTCGTCGTGGACCAACACCAGGTGGCCATCCCGGGCCAGCAGCCGATACTCCTCCTTGAACGGCTCCCCTGAGCGCTTGGACCTCCTGGCCTCAGCGAGGACCCTGTCTCGGTCCTCGGGGTGAAGCAGCCTTGTCCAGATCCCCGGGTCGGCTTTCCACTCCTCGGGGGAGTAGCCCAGAACCTCTTCCACCTGGGGGCTGATGAAGATGGCGGACCGATCCTCGTCTGCGGCATCGACGTAGGTGATGGCGGGAATCTGGACCACCAGGGCGTGGTACCTGGCCTCGGCTTCGCGGAGGCGATGCTCGGCTTTCTTTCGGTCTGTGATGTCCAGGGCCACCCCGATGGTTCCGGCAAGATGACCCCCAGAATCGTGGAGGGGCTCGACGTGGCAATAGAACGTCCGCCCATCCCACTGGTCGTCGTAACTGACGGAGTCCCCTTCGATCGCCCGGAAATGAGCGGCGATGGGCTCGAGCTGGGCATCCTGCGTCCCGTAGAACTCGAACAGGGTCAACCCGACGACCTGGTTTGGGACGAGACCGATCGCCGCCAGCCCGGCACCCAGGGATGAAGTGATGCGCAGAGCGGTGTCCGTCGTCCAGATCACCGCCGGAATGCGCTCGGTGAGGATGCGGAGCCACTCGTCTCGCCAGGAGGCAGCCGTGCTCAGCGCGGGCTGGTTGAGGTCTACGGTCACGCTGTTGAGCTCCCACTGCTTCATGCCTCGCGCCTCCCTGCTGGCGTCTTCAGCTTCAGGTTAGGAAGCGGGGATGGGACGTCAATCCCGCCACCGGCCCATTCCCCGTTCGCCCCCTGGGTGACCGAAAATCGGCCTTCCGTTGGTGGTCATCAGCTTCGGAAAGCGGAACCGAACTGGATCGACTGGGCTTCCTGGATTGGACCGTGCAGACGAACCGCACGAACCCCAATGAGCCGTGAGGGATCTTTGCCGGGCGAGGGACGACGCCGTCGCCGACCGCACCAGGGCCCGACACCGATTGTCTAAGTTCCTGCTCCGCCACGGTCAGGTGTGGCGAGGAGGCAACCAGTGGACCGTCACCCATGACCGGTGGCTGCGGAGCCTCCGCCTTGGCGAGCCCGCCCTGCAGGCGACGTTCCGGCACTACCTGGCCGTGCTCGAGGTCCGCGACGCCGACCTGCGCTCGCCTCTTCGGGTCAACTGGACCGTGGCCCGTGACGGCCTCGATCACGACAAGCCAGTTCTTGTCGGGCCGGTAGACGATGAGGTCCGGCATCTTGCCGTGCTCTTCTAGTTCAATGCATCC
>VAYC01000071.1 GCA_005885025.1 Actinomycetota bacterium
CGGGATGGCGATGGGCTTACCGCGGCATGGTCGCGGACGAATTGCTGGACTCCCTCTCGGCGGGATGGCGATGGGCTTACCGCGGCATGGTCGCGGACGAATTGCTGGACTCCCTCTCGGTGGAGCGGCGAGAGGAGGGCTGGAGGCGAGGGCTAGCCAGGCGAGCGGCCGGTGAGGACTTCCCCAGGATGTGGGTGGCAGACCTCGAGGGGCGGGTCGTCGGATTCGCGGCAGCCGGTCCGACCGAGGACGCCGATGCAGCCGAACCCACCGGCGAGGTGTACGCGATCTATCTCCAGCCCGCCGTCGTCGGCACAGGGGTGGGGAGGGCGCTGTTCGCTCACGCAGTCGCCGACCTTCGGTCACTCGCATTCGCCCAGGCCACGCTGTGGGTGCTCGAGGACAACGCACGAACCCGGCGCTTCTACGAGATCGCGGGGTGGCGGCCCGACGGCACCACGAGGACCGAGGACTTCCACGGCTTCCCGCTCCGAGAGGTTCGGTACCGGATCGAACTGGCCTCGTAGGTGATCGCGGCGATCAGCGGGCTTCCACGCGCTTCTTCAAGCCGACCAGGGCCGTATTGATGATGGTCTTCTCTGCCTGCCGCTTCACGAACCCGATCATGGGCATGGCCGGTTCGATGGTCGTGCGATACGTGACCGTGGTGCCCGCCTGCGAGGGCTTCAGCGCGTACTCACCCTTGATGTCCCTGACCGCGCCGGAGGCGGACTTCGTGCTCCACGACAAGCCCCCCAGCTGCGCGCGGTATCGGTAGGCGAGTGTGTATCTCGCACCGATCCCCATCTGGCTCACCTCGAAGTCGACCTGAGACGGTCGACCCTTAGCGTCGTTCTTCTTGACCTCGGCCTTCGTGATCCCGCTCGCCCATTCGGGATAGGCGTCGAAGTCCGTGAGGACCTCCATGACCTCTTCCGCGGTGGCAGAGATCTCGATGGACCCTTCGGTCTGTTCGGCCATCGGTCCTCCCTGCCGGCCCTGGTCCGGGACGTGGGGAGGGTAGCATCCGGGCTGGTGCGCGCAGCCGCAGCTCCGGTCAGGGCCGTCCTGTTCGACTTCGGGCACACGCTCGTGGACTTCCAGCGGACCCAGGAGGCCCTCCACGCCGCGTACCAGCAGATCCGCGACCGCATCGAGGCCGTGGCGTTCATGGAGGTCCCCGAACTGCTCGACCTCGTGGAGCGGGTCGCGGGGGGCGTGGACCGCCTGGTCGAGCAGTCCTACCGCGAGGGCCGTCTGGAAGAGATCGACCAGGCGGTGCTGTTGAAGGAAGCCCTTGCCGGGATCGGCTTCGACCTTCCCGACGACGTGATCGACCACATCGTGATCCTGGACCACTCCGCGTACTCGAACTCGATCACGGTGGAGCCCGAGGTGCTCTCGACGCTCCAAACCTTGAAGAGCGAGGGCTACCGGATGGGGCTCGTCTCCAACCTGACCCTCCGCGCCGACCTCATGAGGGCAGACCTACAACGATGGGGCCTGATGGATCTTCTCGACGCGACCGTGTTCTCGAGCGAGGTCGGCGTCCGCAAGCCGGACCCGCGCATCTTCAGGGAAGCCCTGAGGCGCGTCGGTACCGAGCCGGCCGAAACGGTGTTTGTCGGTGACCGCCTCTACGACGATGTCAGCGGAGCGCAGGCGGTGGGGATGCGCGGCGTGCTGACCCGGCAGTTCCGCCAGGAAGACGATCCGAAATTCTCACCGGACGCCGTGATCGAGCACGTGAAGGAGCTACCCGGCGCCCTGAGAGGACTCGGCGGCGTTCGCTGAGTCCGGGAGTCGCGAGGTTCACCCGAGGAACTCCAATATGGCTCGGTTGAATTCGTCCGGGTTGCGCATGTTCGGCAGGTGGTCGGAGTCCCCGATGACCAGTTTTCGAGCCCCAGGGATGCCGCGGGCGAGCTTCTCCCCGATCACAGCCATCGGGCGGACGTCATGCTCTCCGAGGATCACCAGCGTCGGCGCGCGCACCTCGGCTAGACGGCCGGCCGCGGGCGGATCCAGCCGCTGGGAGAGCGACCAGTCCAGCGTGTCCACGGCACGGTTGTCCATGGCGATGTCCCGGATGCGCCTGGCGACCTCGGGGTTGGTTCGAAGCGGCGTCCATACCCGAAGCTGGAGGTCGACCATCCGCTCCAGATCTCCTGCCTTGAAGGCCTCCTCGGCCTCCTCCAGAAGGTTGATCATCTCGGGATCGTCGGGCGTGTCGTCTCCGGACATCCCCGCAGCGACCAGGATCAACCGACCCACCATGTCCGGGTGCTCCAGGGTGAAATCCAGGGCGACCTGCCCGCCGATCGAGCACCCGAGCACCACGCCTGGAGAGACTTCGAGGAGCCGCAGCAGATCCGCGATCTGCCGACGCATCGAGAACGGCCGGTCGGGGAACTCGGAACGTCCGAACCCCGGCAGGTCGAAGCGGACGACCTTGTGTCGCTTCGCGAATGACTCCATCTGATCGTCCCAAATCCGCAAGTCCCACAGCCCCGCGTGGATGAGGACGATGGGCGGCCCGACACCCCGTACCTCGTAATACAGGCGGCCGCCGTCGACGGGTGCGAATCCTTCCTCTTCTCTCGTCATCGCACCGCCTCCCGAAGGATCGCGGCGAGTTGCTGCGTACGCTTCGGCCAGGTGAAACCTTCCTCGATCCTGGCTCGGCCTGCGGCTCCCATCCGCGCCATGGCGCCGGGATCGCTCAGCAGTCCGGCGATGGCGAGCGCGACGGCCTTCGGTTCGCGCCCTTCCACCAGCACACCGGTGACCCCATCGACGATCGCCTCGCCCGCTCCCCCCGACCGTCCCGCCACCGTCGGCTTCCCCGTCGCGGCCGCCTCCAGGAAAACGATGCCGAACCCCTCCACCTCGAGGCCGCCCCACCGCGAGCGGCAGGGCATGGCGAACACGTCGCCGGCAGCGTAGTAGCGGGCGAGGTCACCCGGGTCGACCTCGCCCGCGAACACGACCGACCCTTCGGGCGCTTCCGCCGCCGCCGCCCGGAGCCGCCGGCGATGCGGGCCGTCGCCGACGATCAACAGGACGGCCTCGGGGACGAGCGGCCGGATCAACGACATGGCCGCGATCAGGACGTCCTGGCCTTTTCGAGCGACCAGGCGGGAGACGCACACCACGACCCTTGCATCAGTCAGGCCCAGACGCTCCCGTAGCGGGGAGCCGTCGACTGCCGGCGAGAACCGTTCGGCATCGACGCCGGGGTACACAACCGCGATGGGCCCGCCAGGAGGCGCCACTCGTTGCAGCGCCTGGGCCGTCCATTGGCTCACCGCCGTCACCGCGGCGGCCCGACCGAACGCCAGGCGCATCGACGCGGCAACGGCGGGCGTTCGCGCCAGCCACACCTCCGCGCCGTGGGTCATGACCACGTAGGGAGTCCCACGTCTCGCCAACGGCGGCCCCAGCAGCGGGAGCGGAAAGCCGTGGCCGAACAGCACCACGTCGGCGTCATGTTCCTGTATCAGCGAGGTGATCCGCCTGCGAAGGTCTTCGGTCGGCCACAGAAACGACGACGGCCATCGGTGCACCGGGAACATCGCCGCGGCATCGTGCTCCCTCCACCCCGGCCAGCTTGGCGCGAACACGGCGATCCGCTTCGCGGGGAGGTTGCTGACCACATTCCAGACGTACTGCTGCACTCCTCCCACCCGAGGCGGGAAGTCGTTGGTGACGACGAGCGTCCGGGGAATGGGGCTTCGTCTGACCACCCGGCCAGACGCTTCATCCTTCAACGGTCTGTTCATCTCGGAAGCTTGACTCTGACACAGCCGATCATCCAAGCTAGGTACTCGATCAGCTGAAGCCCAAATTTCGGGTATAGCCAGGGGCCCCTCGGGGTAACTACGATCGCTGGTGCTGCCTCAGAGGGAAGGGCGGCAAGGAGGGGAAGAGATGCCGGTGGCCAACGGGATGCCGGGCTGGCCTTCACCAGCCCAACCACGCGACATGGATCAGTTGCTCGACCTGGACATCGACCTCCAGCAGCTCCCGAAGCAGGTCAACCCGCCCGACTTCTGGCAGGAAAAAGCGGCCTGCTACGGCCTCGATCCCGAAGTGTTCTTCCCGACCACCGAAGAGGAGGCCGGGCTGGCGCTCTCCTATTGCGGCCTGTGCAGCGTCCGAGAGGTGTGCCTGGCCTGGTCCATCCAGAACGGTGAACGCTACGGCGTGTGGGGCGGGACCACCGAGCAGCAGCGCCGCCGGTTGATCCGCCACGTCGCATAGCCGCAGCCAGAACCGGATCTCGCAAGAGCCCCTCCTATAATCGCGGCGTGGAACGCGTCTTCATCGTGGAGGGCGCCCGAACGCCCATCGGACGGTTCCTGGGGTCCTTCTCCGAGATCCCCGCCGTCGATCTGGGGATCCATGCGGTCAGGGCCGCCCTGGAGCGTGCTCGGGTGGAGCCTGAGGCGGTGGACGAGCTCGTCTTCGGCCACGCCAGACAAGCCGGGAACGGGCCCAACCCCGCTCGGCAGGTCGCCTATCGGAGCGGCCTGGGCGAGGACAAGCCCGCTTTCACGGTCAACATGGCGTGCGGTTCCGGCAGCAAGGCCGTCCAGGTAGCCGCCGAGCAGATCATGCTGGGCAACGCGGAGATCGTCGTGGCGGGTGGCCAGGAGAACATGACCCGCACCCCATTCCTCCTCGACCGCATGCGGTTCGGCTACCGCATGGGTGACGCCACGGTGTACGACGGCATGAACAGGGACGGCTTCCTCGATCCGCTGTGCGGTCTGATCATGGGCGAGACCGCCGAGAACCTGGCCGCGCGCTACTCCATCCCCCGCGAGGAACAGGACGAATTCGCCCTGCGCAGCCAGCAGAAGGCGGCCGCGACGTGGGATCGGCGAGCCAAGGAGATCGCGCCCATCGAGATCCCCGGCCCAAAGGGACAGACCACGATCGTGGAGCGTGACGAGCACCCTCGCCCCGAGACCACGCCCGAGGGCCTCGCCCAGCTCAAACCGGTGTTCGACCAGCGGACCGGCACCGTGACGGCGGGCAACTCGTCCGGCATCACCGACGGCGCGGCCGCCATGGTGCTCATGTCCGAATCTTGCGCCAAGGCGCAGGGACGCGAACCGTTGGCGCGGATCGTGGCGTACGCTTCCGCGGGCGTCGATCCGGCCTACATGGGGATCGGCGTCGTGCCAGCCACTCGCAAGGTGTTGGATAAGACCGGGCTGTCGCTCCAGGACTTCGAGGTCATCGAGCTGAACGAGGCATTCGCCGCGCAGGTGCTCGCCTGCGACCGCGAGCTCAAGTTCGACCACGACCGCCTCAACCCGAACGGGGGTGCCATCGCCCTCGGCCATCCCATCGGGATGACCGGAGCCCGCATCATCCTGACCACGGCGTACGAGATGCGAGAGAAAGGCTACTCGCTCGGGCTGGCCACGCTGTGCATCTCCGGCGGGATGGGGATGGCCATGGTCCTCGAGCGGCAGGCCTAAGCCGCCCGGTTCGAGACCTCGACCCATTTCGAGAGAACCTGTCCGGCCTTCCCCGAGTCGATCGATTCGAACGCCCGCTCGATGCCTCCCGGGATGTCGTCGGATATCCCGGCCAGCACGAGCGCTGCCCCCGCGTTCACCGCGACGATGTCTCGAGACGGACCCTTCTCCCCAGCCAAGACGGCGCGGGCGATCGAAGCGTTCCGCTTCGGATCGCCGCCGGCAACCTCCGACGCCCTGGCAGTCGGCACGCCCATCTCGATCGGAAGGAGGTGCCGCGGCATCACCACGCCGCCCCTGGCCTCCAGCAGGTGTGTCGGCCCGCTGACGGTGATCTCGTCCACGCCGTCGTCCCCACGCACAACGAACGCTCTCGTGCCCCGACCGGCGAAGACACCTGCGAGAACGCGCTGCATCCGTTCCTCGGGTACTCCCACCAACTGGGCCTCCGGCCTGGCCGGATTGGTCACCGGCCAGAGGAAGTCGAACACGGTCAAGACGCCCATCTCCTGGCGTGGCTTCATCGCCTGGGCCATGGAGGGATGGAAGGACGGCGCGAACATGAACCCGATCCCGCACTCAGCCAGGCAACGGGACACCTCGTCCGCCGCGAGCGCGATCTTCACCCCGAGCGCCTCGAGGAGGTCCGCCGAGCCGCACCGGGATGAAGCGGCCCTGGACGCATGCTTGGCCACCACGGTGCCCGCTCCGGCCGCCACGATCGCTGCGAGCGTCGAGACATTGATGGTCCCGGAACGGTCTCCGCCCGTCCCGCTGGTGTCGATGCAGGGTCCCGGCGTCTCCACGGCAGGAGCCAGCTCCAATAGAACCTGGGACATGCCTCCAACCTCGGCTGGCGTTTCACCCTTCGCTCGGAGGGCTACGAGGAAGCCTGCCACCTGCGCCGGCGTGGCCTCGCCCCCGACGATCAGGTGCATGGCGCGAGCGGCTTCCTCGGAGGAGAGGTCCTCCTTCGCAAGCAGACGGCCGAGGACGCTTGGCCAGAAGTCGGTCACGGTTCGAAAGGGATCAGCGCAGTACCCACAACAGCGCGGCGGCGATCATGGCCAGCCCGAACAGGAACATGAGCAGGTCGGCCCGCTTGATCCTGCCCGGCTGCATGGGATTGAACCCCATCCTCGATCACTCCGATCCGGCGATCTTGTAGTACTCGCGGAACTTCCCGGGAGAGAGCCAGTAGATGTGCTGGCGGATCGTGGAGGCAAGTGTCCGCGCTTCGGTCACGCTCCCGCACGACTGTGCCCACGCCACGCCGCCGCCCGGAGCGACGATGCGGACCTCCCATCCGAGCTCGGCCTCGTGGAGCTCAACGCCGAACTCGTTCGGCGCCTGATCGACCTCGGTGCCGCTCTCACCCTTCACGTGAGCGCCCTCCGCTCTTTCGCCGTTCGTTGAGCGAATCGATGTACATCCGCATCTCCCCCAACACCGAATCGGGCTCGATGATGAAGGATGGATCCATTCCGGCGATCTTCTCCAACGCGTTCTCCAGCACGTTACCGGCCGACTCGGCGGTCTCCAACGCCTCCGCCAGCACCGCGGTGTAGTCCTTGTTGAAGGGCTTGCCGTCCCAGGGGCAGTGGCCGCCTGTCTGCAGCACCTGCTGGACGAGGATCTCCCGGCCGCACACGGTGTGGAACAGCTTGATCTTCACACAGCCTCCTTGTGGCCGGCTTCCAGGAAGCTCGCGACGGCGTCGCCCAGCTCGAAGGGGTTCACGGGCTTCACGAACCAGGCATCGGCGCCCGACCACCTCGCCAACCACTCGTCCTGCGCTCGGTCGAGGATGATGATCACGCTTCCGGGGAAGGGCGGGTCGGCCCCCTTCAGGTCCATGGCCACGGCGAAGGCTCCTGCCCGGCTGGCGATCTCATCGGCCACGACCACGTCGGGAAGGTCGCGCCAGGCCAGGGCCAGACCCGTCACCCCATCACGCGCCTCGAGCGTCTCGAACTCCTCGTTCACCCGGCGGGCCGCGCTGCGCACGGCGAGGGCCATCCACTCACGAACCTGGGGATCGGGCGAGATCAGCAGGGCTCTCACGGAATGGATTCTACCGGTGCCATGACGTGGCCTTTCCATTCGGCTATCCATTCGCTCCGCCGCACCCGTTACGCTTCGGCCTGTGGGGTGGGGGGCCTGAGCCCGGACCCGAGTCGAAGGGAGACGCGATGAGAACGATCGGTGAGCAGGTGCTGGCCGAGGTGATCGGCACGTTCGCCCTGGTGTTCATCGGTGCCGGGGCGGTGGTCATCGCGGCGGCCGGCGCTTCGACGCTGCTGGGGGTGGCCCTGGCCCACGGCCTGGTTCTGGCCGTCATGGTGTCCAGCTTCGGCCACATCTCCGGCGGGCACTTCAACCCGGCGGTCACGATCAGCGTCTGGGTGGCCGGCAAGATAGAGACGGTCCGGGCAGCCGCATATGTGGTGGCCCAGCTCGTCGGGGCGACCATCGGCGCCGGCCTGTTGCGGTGGGTCATGCCCGCGACCGTGTGGCAGCGCTCCAACCTGGGCGCCACAACCGTCCACGGCGTCAGCAACGGCCAGGCCCTGTTGCTCGAAGCCACCCTGACCTTCTTCCTGGTGATCACGGTGTTCGCCACGGCCATCGACGACCGGGGCGCGTTCAAGTCGATCGCGGGGCTCGCCATCGGCCTGGTCCTGACCTTCGACATCCTGGTCGGTGGACCGCTCACCGGCGCGAGCATGAATCCGGCCCGTTCCTTCGGGCCCGCTCTGGTCGGCGGGACGTGGACTGGGTTCTGGGTGTACGTGGTGGGGCCGGTGGTCGGTGGGCTGGTCGCGGCCAGCGTGTACGTATTCGCGTTCCTCCGGGAACGCCCGACGTGGGCGCCCCGAACCGAGACCCCGATCGGTGGAGGACCCGAGGAGGACTTGCCCTGACCTAGAACCGGGGCTTGGCGGAAGGCCCCCGCCAAGGCCATCCGATCGTGTGCTGCCAGCAGTTCGGCCCCGGATTGTACAGAGAGAGGCGTACGCCGCACTCGGGACACCGCCGTACGCCATCGACTCGCGAGCCAGCCGCCGCGAGGAGTCCGTCCTCGGGCAGCTTGCTCCGGAGGTCCTTGTCCACTGCCCCCCCCATGACGACCCACCAGTCGGCCGCGGGCATCGGATCAAGCCTGAACCGGGCCACATGATAGCGTGCCTGTCCAGCCGGACCGGCGGCTCATCGCCGAGGAGACACAAGTGGACCGACAAAAGCTCGGGAGCGGAGGGCCGGAGATCTCCGTCGTGGGTTACGGCGCGTGGGAAGCAGGCGGGGACATGTGGGGGCCGAAC
>VAYC01000364.1:0-1623 GCA_005885025.1 Actinomycetota bacterium
AGCTGGAGGTGGCGATGTCGGACGCGACCGAGGAGTTCTTCCTGGAGCTTGGCCGGCGGGGGAACGAACCGCTGCTGAGAAACGCAACGGGAACCATCCGCTTCGACCTCCACCGTGGCGATGGCGTCGAGCGCTGGGTCGTCGCCATGAAGAACGGTGACGTGGCCGTGTCTCGCCGGCAGGTACACGCGGACTGTGTCGTCCGCATGGATCGGGCCCTGTTCGATCAGCTGGTCCGCGGCCGGGCGAACGCGATGGCGGCCGTCCTCCGCGGTGTCCTCTCGCCGGAGGGCGATCTGGGGCTGCTCGTCCTGTTCCAGCGCCTGTTTCCCGCGGCCTCCCGTTCAGCCGAACGGACGGCCAAGATCACGAAGGGGGCGGCATGACAGACGCGCTCGTCAAGATCCTCGATGGCAACACGTTCGTCGTGAGCGACGCCCGAGGCGACATCGAGGCGTCGCTCACGGACCCGACCGGCCTGTTCTCGTTCGATACCCGCTTCCTCTCCAAATGGGTGCTCACGGTGAACGGGCAGCGGCTCAACGCGCTCTCCACCGACGACGTCCAGTACTTCGAGGCGCGCTTCTTCCTGGTGCCGGGCACGGGGACCGTGTACGTCGACGCGAAGCTCTCGGTCATCCGGCAGCGGGCTGTCGGCGACGGGTTCCACGAGGAGTTGACCATCCTCAACCACGACGAGAACCCCGTCGCCCTCGAGATCCGGCTCGATGCCGCGTCCGATTTCGCCGACCTCTTCGAGGTGAAGGATGCGCTGAAGAAGAAGGGCAAGTACTACACGCGCAGCGAGAACGGGCACCTGCTGCTCGGCTATGAGCGGGAGACGCTCACGCGCGAGACCAGCATCTCGGCGACGGCCCCCGCCCTGGTCGACGAGAGGGGACTGACCTTCAACGTGGAGATCGATCCTCACGGCAGTTGGACGACCGACCTGAACGTCGTCACCGCGGTCATCGGACCGGGGCAGGAGCGGGCCCATCCCAAGTACGACCGGAGAGGCAGACGGGCCCGCCCCAACATGCAGCAGAGCCTGGACACCTGGCTCGGCGAGGCCCCCCGCCTGGAAACCGATCGCGACGACCTGAAGGGGACGTACCGGCGCAGCCTCGTCGATCTGGCCGCCCTCCGATTCTCGCCGCCCGTCATGCAGGGGCGCAGCCTGCCGGCTGCGGGACTGCCCTGGTTCATGACCATGTTCGGGCGGGACAGCATCTTCACCAGTCTCCAGGCCTTGCCGTTCACCCCGGAGCTGGCGGCCACCACCCTGGTCGCGCTGGGCAACTGGCAGGGCGTCCGGTTGGACGACTTCCGGGACGAGGACCCGGGGCGGATCCTCCACGAGATGCGATACGGAGAGATGACGGCCTTCGAGGAACGGCCGCACTCGCCCTACTACGGCAACGCTGACGCCACACCGCTCTACGTCGTCCTGCTGGACGAATACGAGCGCTGGACCGGGGACACGAAGCTGGTGAGTGACCTCGAAGGGGAGGCCCGGGCCGCCCTGAACTGGATCGACCAATACGCGGACCTCATGGGGAACGGCTACGTCTCCTATCGGCGCAGGAACGAGGAGACCGGTCTGGAGAACCAGTGCTGGAAGGA
>VAYC01000364.1:1661-2147 GCA_005885025.1 Actinomycetota bacterium
CGGGCCACGGCCGAGCTCCAGGGCTACGCCTACGACGCGAAGAGGAGAGGGGCTCGGCTGTCGCGCCTGGTCTGGAAGGACGAGGAACTCGCCGACCGGCTGGAGAAGGAGGCGGCGGACCTGAAACGTCGATTCAACCGCGACTTCTGGGTCGAGGACGACCGGTACTTCGCCCTGGCTCTCGACGCGGACGGGAGTCAAGTCGATGCGCTCGCCTCCAACAACGGGCATCTCCTGTGGAGCGGGATCGTCGACAAGTCCAAGGCCAAGGCTGTCGTCCGCCACCTCATGGGGCCCAGGCTCTTCTCGGGGTGGGGGATCAGGACGATGGCCGAAGGAGAGGGCCGCTACAACCCCATCGGATACCACGTCGGCACGATCTGGCCGTTCGACAACTCGTTCATCGCCTGGGGGCTGAGGCGGTACGGCTTCAAGGAGGAGGCGGCGGTGATCGCGGCCGGTATGTTCGACGCCGCCCGCTTCTTC
>VAYC01000364.1:2245-2758 GCA_005885025.1 Actinomycetota bacterium
CTGGTCCACCGGCGCGCCGCTGCTCCTGTTGCGCACGATGCTCGGGCTGGAGCCGCTGGACGGACACCTGGTGGTCGACCCATTCCTCCCCCAGGGCATCCGGGCGCTGGCACTGCTGGACATCCCCGGACGCTGGGGGCACGTCGACGCGTTCGCTCGCGGGCGGACCGAAACGGGGGAGCCGGTCCGGTTGTAAGGAGTAATGCGGGGCAGGACGACAGAGGCGCGAGCTACAGGTCGTTCAGCTCGTCTTCCTCCTCCTGCTCGTCCTCCTCCTCGGCCATGGCCAGGGCCCGGACCATCTTGCTCGCCGCCGACATGATGCGAGCGCTCCCCACGACCGGGGCGATGGCGATCAGGGTCCCTTGCAAGGTCTCCATGGGGATCCCCGCCTCCAGCGCGGTCCCCACGTTCATCAGATAGGAGACGGGCGCCGCGTCCATGGCCACCAGGGCGGCGATGCGGACGAGCAGGTAGGTCTCCTCGGGGAGCCCCGACCGCTTCATCGTGTCG
>VAYC01000364.1:2900-6025 GCA_005885025.1 Actinomycetota bacterium
CCTCGCCCGGCGGAGGTGGAAAGCCATGGCGATCTCGCTGAAGCCGCGGAAGAGCGCCATGAACCCGATCCAGACCAGGATCAGGCTCGCTCGAGCCGGGAACAGCTGCTGGGAGACCCAGAACGCCAGCAACACCTCGAGGGTCCCCGCGACGAGCCCCAGCCACCACAGCTCGTTCACATCTCGCGCGATGGCCGACGACATGATGTCGATCGAGCCCTTCAGCACGAGTAAGAAGCCGATGACCGAGGCGAGGGCCCAGAAGGCGTCGATCGGGCGGACGAAGGCCCACAGCGCGCCCGAGATGAACAAGACCGCCATGACGACGTGAACCCACCGCCATCCTCCACGAAGGGACGCCGCCAGGACCTCGTTGAGGCCTGCCCCGAGGAAGAACACCCCGACCAGGATACCCACGGTGACCAGGGACTCGGTCTGGAACCTCAGGACGATCAGCGAGACCAGGAACCACGCGATGCCGGTGACGAGGAACAACCACCACGCTCTGGAGACCTCCACGACGGCGTCCTCATCCAATCGACTTCGCGCTTCCGCCTCCGGCACACGTACGTATTCGCCCACACGGGATGCGTCCTCCATCGCCACCCGTCACCACCTCCCGCCGACTGGGGCGCCTCGATCGATCGTCCTCGGCCGCGAGGCCTCGCGGGTGATCCGGGGGCCCAC
The DNA here is from genome assembly GCA_005885025.1 of Actinomycetota bacterium. Taxonomy (GTDB): domain Bacteria; phylum Actinomycetota; class UBA4738; order UBA4738; family UBA4738; genus AC-52. The sequence goes on from VAYC01000364.1 coordinate 3,588, forward strand.
GCTCCGGCGCTCCCACGCGGCGCCACAGGCCTGGCACGACCCGAGCGTCCGCTCCGACAACACCAGGGTGATCCGCGATCCCAGGCACGAAGGGCACCGCATCAAGGGCGGCGCCCTATGAGTTGGTCGGAGGGGCGGGTCAGCCTCGGCCTTTGCGAGGGGAATCGCCTCGGCCGGTGCGACCAAGAGGGAACCGACTCCGGAATCCGATGCCGTGGCGAGCGCCCCTGTCTCCTCGGCATCTGACTCCTTCTTGGTTCCGCCGTTGTTCGCTCCCGCCCCTCCGCAGCTTCACAGCATCCCGATATGTGGGTGACCGGCGCTCACCCCCTATGGGTGGTTCGGCTGGCAATGACCTCGTCGTCCGGAACCCGGGTCGATCAAACGAGGCGCATCCGCCTGCCCCGCTCGACGGCGTCGCGGCGACCGGAGGCACCCAGCTTCCGATAGATGTTCTTCATGTGGGTCTTGACGGTGTTCAGCGACAGATACATCTCCGAGGCGATCTCGCGGCTCGAGAGCATGGTGGGGAGGTAGCGGAGCACGGTCCTCTCGCGATCGCTGAGCGGCTCCACCACGATCGATCGGACGTCGTCGGTCCCGGGTTCCCGGCCGTCCAGGTCGTCCAGGATCTGTCCGACGAAGGACCGGTGCGCGGTTCCCACCCGGATGGCGCGGAGGAGGAGCTCCTTCACCGCGGGACCTCCCTCGACGAAGGGCCGCCGGAGCCCCTCGCGCTCGCCCAACTCGAGGGCCTGCTCCATCGAACGGGACGCCTCCTCGAGCGCCCCGAGCGAGTGACGAGCCACCGCATCGTAGAGCCAGGCCTCGGTCAGCTTGTTGCCGATCGTCGATCGCAACGTGCCGTCCAGGCCCGGCCGCAGGGTTTCGATGGCGGACTTGGGCTCCCCGTTGGCGATCTGGAGCCGGGCCAGCTCGACGGCCATCTCCAGAGACGGTGCCCTCTCGATCTCGGTCTCCAGGATCGACCGGGCCCTGTCGTTCTCGCCGCTCTCCGTGAGCAGGCGCGGCTCGCTCGAGCGGATGACGGTCTGGACGAAGTCCGCCGCGCCCAGCTCGCGAGCGCCCTGTTCCGCGGATCGCAGCACCGCCCGCGCCCGGAGCAGCTCCCCGGAAGCCGCCAGCAGGAAGGATCGCATCAGGGCGATCCCCACATCGAGCGCCAGCTCATGGGCACTCGAGTTCGCCTGCTCCGCCATGTCGAGCGAGTGCTCCGCCTCCGCCAGCTCGTTCCGGGTGAACCGCACCACCGCCATGGCTGCGTACGCCATGGCCGCGGGGGCGGCCATGGTCCAGCCGCGCCGCTCGGCCAGCTCGATCGCCGCCGCCGCCCGCTCTTCCGCCGCCCGGATGCTCCCCCGGATGGCCTCGAGGCCGGCCAGCTGACTGAGACAATCCAGCGAGACGTACTCCGAGCGGGCCCGCCACGCGGCTCCCAGCCCCTCCTCGAGATGCGTCGCCGCGGCCGCGAAGTCCCCCATCCATATCTCGGCGGCCCCCAGGTGGACGAGGGCCGCAGCCCGGACGGTGTCGCTCCCGTTCCCCATGGCCAGCCCGTTCGACGAGGGCGCCACCACTTGACGGGCCGACAACACCACGGCCTTGAGGTCCCCGCGGATCCTCGAGAGGTAGAGCCGAACGTACGTCATCGACTCGGCGAAGGTCCGCCGCCGTTCCGGAGGAACCAGCGATTCGTTCGCCTCGGCCAGCCGTAGATACTCGTCGGCGCCCACGACGTCGCCGGCGTCGATCCGCGTCGCCGCCAGGGCTACCGCCAGGTCGGGCCGGCGCTGAAGGACCTGACTGGGCACCTGGTTGAGCAGATCCTTCAGCAGGGTCTCGTTGCCGCTCGAGCGAAGGGAGAACCAGTTGTCGCTGATGACGTCTGCGGCGACATCCGGGCGGCGGAAGAGCGGGCGGCGGCGGCGATCGAGCTGGCCGAGCGGCGCGGCGGTGCAGCTCCGGAACGAGATCTGGCTCCTGCTGGCCGAGCTCCAGGCGCAGGAACTCCACGAGGAGCTGGTGGAAGCGGAACCACCGCGCCTGGCTTCCCAACGCGGTGACGAATGCATTGGTCCGCTCCAGGTGTTGGAACATCCGATCGCCGTCCTGGCGGAGCGTGATCGCGTCGGCGAGGCTTCCGCTGATCGTGTCGACGATGGACGTCTGGAGCAGGAATGCTCGGTCCTCCTCCGACTGGCCGGCCATCACCTCGCTCACGAGGTAGTCGGCGAGGGCTCGGTCGTTCGCGCCGAACGCCGCGATCAAGTCGCGGGGGCTCTTCCCCCCGTGCAGGGACAGGGCCGCCAAGCGGATGCCCGCCGCCCAGCCCTCCGTCTTGGAGCACAGGCTGACGAGCTGTTCGTCGGTCAGGGAGACGTCGAGGTCCGCCAGGAGCTCCCGGGCCTCGTCCAGGG
>VAYC01000364.1:6037-9134 GCA_005885025.1 Actinomycetota bacterium
GCCCGGATCTCGGTGAGCCCGCCGCGGAGCCGGACCCACGAGAGCGGAAGATCGGGATCCTCGCGCGTGGCCACGACCAGTCGGAAGGCCGGCACGTCGTGCCGAACGAGCAGCCTCAGGTCGTCGAGGACGACGGGATCGGTCAGGTGATGGAAGTCGTCCAGGACGAGGACGGTCTCGGTTCGCAGTTCGGTCAGCCCGCTCAGGAATCGGACGAGGAAGGACGCCTGATGCTGCGTTCTGGGCGCGGCGAGGGTGGCGAGCGTGCTGCCCCTCGGAACGGCGCCGGAGGATCGAACGGACTCCAGCACGTAGGCCCAGAAACGCATGTAGTCGTTGTCGAACGTGTCGAGGGAATACCACGCGACCGAGTGCGTGGATTGTGCCGACCGGATCCACGAGGTGAGCAGCATGGTCTTGCCGAAGCCGGCCGGAGCGGCCAGCAGCGTCAGCGGGTTCTGAAGTCCCCTGGTCAGACGGTCCAGGAGCCTCGGTCGGACCACGAGGTGTGGCGCGACCTGAGGGACCACGAGCTTCGTCCGCAGGAGTGAGTTGGCGCGTTCGACATGGCCCCGTTGCCTACGAGCTTCCCCCGCTCGCCCCACTGATGCATTCCCCCTTGCGGGCAACCGAACTGTCGACACGTGCCGGTAGCTCGTGCAAGACGCCTCCAGAGACGACCTGCTCTAGTACTACGTCGCCAGCCTTTCGCTTGTTCCTTGAACTGTCATCCCCCGAGGTGTCGTTTCACCCGGGTGAAAGGAGCGGATCGGCTTGCGCCGGCGGCCGTGCGTGTGATTGAGGTCACGACGATGGCATGATTGAGGTCACAACAGGCCCTCGGATCGCGCGCGGTCGATCGCCTCGGACCGGGAGGACGTTCCGAGCTTGCGATAGATCGACCGGATGTGTGAGTGGATGGTGTTGTAGGTCACGAACAGGGCCGCGGCGATCTCCCGGTTCTGAAGGCCCCGTGCCAGTAAGCGAAGGACCTCGATCTCGCGGGCGCTGAGTCGCCCCCCCTGATTCACCTGCCTGGGAGCGAGGGACCGCGACACCCGGCCCAGGGCGTCCCGGAGCATGCCCGGGTCCCGGGATCCCTCGACGAGCGTCCGGGCTTCCTCCAGGAGCGCGAGGGCCGCCGGGCTGTCTCCCAACGCCCGCCGAACGGGAGCGAGGTCGAGCAGCGCCTCGGCCAGGAGCAGGGGTTGGCCGAGCCCTCGCTGGAGCTGGAGCCCCCCGGTGAGGACACGATCCGCGTCCACGAGGTCGCCCTTCCTGGCGAGGACGGCGCCGAAGGTCGTGTACGCGTAGCTGGTCTGGGGATTGTCCGTTGCCCCATGGTCCTCGACGACCCGGACGGACTGGCGAGCCCGGCGTTCGGCCTCGGGAAGGTCCTCACTCGACAGGGCGATCCGGGCGAGCAACGCCCCGGACCCGAACGAGTTCATCCATTGCTCGTCCAGCGGGGCGAGCTCTGCGGCTCGTTCCAGTAGCGGGCGAGCCTCACCGAACCTGCCGGAGAGGTAGAGAGCGAATCCGAACTGGACGTGCGCGGTCACCTGCCACATCGACTCCGGATTCCCCTCAAGCTCGAACGCCCGACTGGCCGCCGAGAGCATCTCCCCGACGTGGTCCCACGCAAAGCCGGCCCGGATCAGGGCAGCGCTCGCCTCGAGTGAGCTCGCGCCGTCCGGGAGCGAACCCTCGAACCCCGCGTCCAGGGCGTCGGCGAGGGCCCGGCGGGCCTCGGCGCCTCGGTTCAGGAAGCTCATCACCCATGCCTTGACCACCGACAGCCGAGCGTCGCTGGCCACGGCTCGCGGTGGGAACGCCTCGAGCCAACGCAGGATGGTCAGGACCCGGCCCCGCCAGAGCATCCGGTTGTAGTGTTTGGCGACGAGGGCCGTCGCGGCATCGAGGTCTCCTGCCGCTATGGCGTGGCTGATGGCCTCATCGGGATGCTCTGTCATGGCGAACCACCGCGAGGCTCGTCGGTGGAGGTCCGGCACCCGTTCGGGGGTCTCGCGCTGGAGGTGATCCCGCAAGAGATCCGCGAACAGGTGATGGAACCGGTACCACTCTCCCCAGTCGTCCAGCGGGATCAGGAAGAGGTTCCTTCCTTCGATGCCGGCCAGCAGCTCGGCGGAATCCTGCCGCTCCGTGACGGCGTCGCACAGCGGCCCGCACATCCGCTCCAGGACCGACGTGTCCAGGAGGAAGGCTCGGAGGTCATCGTCCAGGGCTTGCAGGACCACTTCGGTCAGATAGTCGCCCACGTGCCGATCCGAGCCGCCGAATCTGTGGATGAAGCCATCCCGATCCAGCGCGTCACGCATCGACAGATAGGCGAGGAACAGCCCCGCGGGCCACCCCTCCGTACGGTTCTGGAGGTGCGCAACGGAATCGCGCCTCAGGCGGAGATCCAGGACCTCCTCGGGGGTGAAGGAAAGATCCCAGAGGCGGATTTCGGCGAGGGCGCCGCTTGCCCGCAGCCTCCCCAGCCGGATCGGGGGGTCGACCCGGGCGCACAGAACGAGCTGGACGTGGCTGGGCTGGTGTTCGGCGAACAGGGCGATCGACTCATGACACGCCAGGTGGGTGATCCATTGGTAGTCGTCGAGGACGAGCACGATGTCGCGGTCCAGCGACTCGAGGTCGCTGAGGATCCGAGGGACCGCGACCCCAACGAGGTCCGCTCCACTCCGAAGGGTCGATTCCGCCGACTCCCGGAAGACGGAGCTGACCCTGCCGATCGCCTCGACGATGTAGCTCCACAAGACCATCGGGTCGTTGTCCGCGCGGTCGAGCGAGATCCAGGCGAAGGGGCGCTCGTCGGCCTCGCGCCACTGGGCGACGAGTGTGGTCTTCCCGAAGCCGGGGGGCGCCACGACCAGGACCAGCTTTGCCGGGTCCGACCGAAGGAAGGTCAGCAGGCGGGGGCGATCCATCGTGGTCGGGTGGAGGCGTGGCTGATGAAGCTTCGTCGCCAGGATCGCCGAGAGCCCGCCCTTTTCAGCGGCGCTGTCGGTTACTGGCGTGGGCTCGTCCGAATCCCCCGATCCGGGGTCGTGCTGTCTACCCTGGTCCCGGGATC
>VAYC01000072.1 GCA_005885025.1 Actinomycetota bacterium
TTCATCCCGCCAGGCCCCGACAACCCACTCGGTACCAGAGCCATGGACCTGTCTGCGCCGGGCATCAGGATCCACGGGACGCCGGCGGACTACTCCATCGGCCATTACGCCTCGCACGGCTGTATCCGGATGCACATCTGGGAGGCCGAGGACCTGTTCAACCGGGTCCAAGTGGGCACGCCGGTCATCATCGCCTGGTAGCCGGCCCCCCGCCGACCTCATCCACTCGGGGGGAGGCCAGCGCAAGGGTCCATCCCCCGGCCGGGGGATTTCGATAGTCCTAGCGAACACCGGAAAAAACCTACCGGGGGACTATGTGCTGGACGGCCTGATTAAGCCGATGACTTCAGTGTTATGCGCCCCAACGCCCGGAACTCATGCCCATCCTGCGGAGCGCAGGAAACGCTCAGGGTGACGATGACCGTGGCCGGCTCGAGCCTCTCTTTCACCTCATGTCCCGTGTGCGAGTGGAAGGGTTGGGAGCGAGAAGGCCACAACATCACCTTGGGCTCCGTCCTCGCCCTGGTTTCGACCCGAGCCTAGCGGCTCCTCCCGGACACTCGTCCGGTAGGGCGCAAAGGGTGGTCGGCTAGAATCGGCCGCATGCCGGCCGAATGGGGCACGATCTTCAAGGCCTACGACGTCCGCGGCATCTACCCCGACCAGCTGGACGAAGAAGCCGCTTATCGGATCGGCTATGCCTTCGCGTCGTGGTCTTCGGCTCAGTGCATCGTCCTGGGCAAGGATTGCCGGCTCTCTTCGCCGTCACTCTCGGGAGCCTTCTCGGAAGGGGTCACGGACGCCGGGATCGACGTCGTGGACATCGGACTCGCCACCACCGACATGGTCTATTTCGCCAGCGGGCGGCTGTCGATGCCCGGTGCCATGTTTACCGCGAGCCACAACCCCCCCCGGTACAACGGGGTCAAGCTCTGCCTTGCCGGGGCCGCCCCGGTGGGCGAGGAGACGGGTCTGCTGGAGGTGCGCCGGCTGGCCGAACGGAACGGCTCCTCTCGGGCCCGGATCGCCAGGGGTACCGTGCGAACGCAGGACCTGCTCGATGAGTACATCGAGCACCTGCTGTCCTTCACTGACGTCTCGACGCTCGCTGAGCTGGTCGTGGTGGCCGATGCGGCCAACGGCATGGCCGGGCTGGTGCTTCCCCCGCTGTTCGAACGGCTTCCGTGCAAACTGGTCCCCCTCTACATGGAGCTCGACGGCACGTTCCCCAACCATCCCGCAGACCCCATTCAGCCGGAGAACCAGGCCGACCTGAAGCGGGCCGTCACCGAGCACGGGGCCAACCTGGGGCTGGCCTTCGACGGGGACGCGGACCGAGTCTTTCTCGTGGACGAGCGGGCTGAAGGCGCCAGCGGCTCGGCGGTCACAGCTCTGGTTGCCAAGGCAATGCTGGAGCGTCATCCGGGGGCGACGATCCTGTACAACTTGATCTGTTCGAGGGTCGTTCCCGAGGTCATCGCGGAGCATGGCGGCACGGGGGTTCGGACACGGGTCGGGCACTCGTTCATCAAGCGCGTGATGGCCCAGACCGGAGCCGTCTTCGGCGGGGAGCATTCCGGTCACTACTACTTTCGGGACCACTACAACGCCGACTCGGGCCTGGTCGCTTCCATCGTCGTCATGGATCAGATGTCGAAGGCTGGTCAACCGCTCTCGGAGATGCTGGCTCCGTACCGCCGCTACGCGGACTCGGGTGAGATCAACACCGAGGTCGCCGACAAGCATTCGGTGATCGAGCGAGTGGCGTCGGTCTTTGCGGGAGGACGCCAGGATCGCCTGGACGGCTTGACGGTCGAGTACGACGACTGGTGGTTCAACCTGCGCCCTTCGAATACGGAGCCACTGCTGCGGCTGAACGTCGAGGCTCGCAGTGAGGACCTGCTCGAAAAGAAGACCGCCGAGGTCCTCAGGCTGATCAGGGCCCGGGGCTGACCGGGCCCGGAACGAGCGACACGAGGAGGAGGACGGCCGATGCCGGTTGACAAGGAGTTGCTGGAGATCTTGGTGTGCCCGAGCTGCCGGGGAGAGGTGCGCTATCAGACGGATCCCGAATACATCGTCTGCACCAAGTGCGGCCTCCGATATCCCGTGCGCGACGACATCCCCGTAATGCTGATCGAGGAAGCGGAAAAGCCGTCCGCATCCTCATGAAGATGGGCCAGGCCACGCTGGACGATCCGGCAGGGATCGCCGCGGTAGACCTGAGCGGCATGCTCTCGGCGGTTGCCACCCTGGGTGACCAGCTCCGGCGGGGATTCGAGATCGGCCAAGGGGCGCAGGTGCCTCCGGCGTGGCGTCGTCCCTCCGCGATCGTGGTGTGCGGCATGGGGGGATCGGCGATCGCCGGAGACGTGGTGCGCGGGCTGCTCGGTGATGTTTCGGCTTTTCCCATCATCGTGGCGAAGGGATACGCTCTCCCGGCTTTCTGCGGCCCGGACACGACGGTCCTGGCCGTCTCGTACTCCGGGAACACGGAAGAGACGCTCGCAGCCTATGCGGACGCGACCGAGCGCGGGTGCAGGGCGGTCTCGATCAGTGCCGGTGGCCTTCTTCGCGAGCTGGCTCGGAGGAGAGACGGCGTCCACGTGGAGCTGCCTGCAGACGCCCCCATGCCCCGGGCCGCGCTGGGCTACCTGGCCGGCGGCATGCTGGGGATGCTTGGCTACTTCGACCTGCCCGACCTCGCCGGCGAGGTGGAAGCCGCGGCTCGCTACCTCCTCGACTTGGCCGCCGGATGGATGCCGTGGCAGCCGACGGATCGGAACGAGGCGAAATCCCTCGGCGCGTGGCTGCTCGGGCGCATCCCGGTGATCTGGGGATCCGAGGGGCTGATGGAGCCAGCCGCCCTGCGCCTGAAGAACCAGCTGAACGAGAACGCCAAGGTCCCGGCCTTCTGGTCAGCCCTTCCCGAGCTCGATCACAACGAGGTTGAGGGTTGGTCACCGGAGACGGCGAAGGAATTCGCCGTGATCGCGCTTCGTCACCCGGGTGAGCAGCCACGCGTGGCGGAGCGGTTCGGGCTGACGCTGGAGCTCGCATCCGCGGCGGGGCTCGACGCGCGCGAGGTTCGCGCCGAGGGCCATGGCCCCCTGGAGTGGCTGTTCTCACAGATCCTGCTGGGCGACTTCGTCTCCACGTACCTCGCGATCCTCCGCGGTGTCGATCCCACGCCGGTCCCGGCGTTGACCGGCCTCAAGGAGCGGCTGCGTCGGTGAGCGATCGCGCGCCCGCTGACCGTCCGAGCCCGGGCGATGCCTTCCCAGCCGGCGGCGCCGCGGTCGTTCGGGAGCGGTCGTCCGTCGAACCGGAGATCGCCGTGGTCCTCGGGTCGGGGCTGGGGGGCGCCGTCGACGACGACCTAGAACCGGACCGCGAGTTCTCTTACGAAGGACTCCCGGGATTCCCACCGTCCTCGGTTCCCGGACACGCCGGGCGCCTGGTCATGGGACTCCTCCACGGAGTGCCGGCTGCGGTGTTCCTCGGGAGGGTCCACTTCTACGAGGGACACGGCATCGGGTCGACCACGCTCATCCCGCGGCTCGCGGCTGAGCTCGGAGCGACCACGCTGGTGCTGACCAACGCGGCAGGGGCTCTGGATCCCATGTTCCGCCGAGGTCAGCTCATGCTGATCGAGGACCATGTGAACCTCCTCGGGGCGAATCCCTTGTCCGGCTGGCGGTTCCGAAGCGGGATGCCCGCCTTCGTGGACCTCTCGGAGGTCTACGATCGCAAGCTGCTCGACCTGGCGGAGTCCGTGGCGGACCGCGAAGGCGTCGAGGCGGGGAGAGGGGTGTACGTCGCCGTGCCTGGACCGTCCTTCGAGACGGCAGCCGAGACAGAGTTCCTGCGACGGGCCGGAGCGCACGCGGTCGGCATGTCCACCGTTCCAGAGGCGGTGGCCGGGGTGGCGCTGGGGCTCCAGGTCCTGGGAATCTCGTGCATCACGAACGTGGCGGGAGCCCCCTCCTCGCACGAAGATGTGCTGGCGGGTGCGAAGGCGGCCGCCACGGGACTGCGGACGGTCCTCTCGAGGGTTGTCCCCGAGATCGGAAGATGAGCGAAGGAGGATCGATGGACTGTGACGTGAAAGACCTGGCCCTGGCGGAGAAAGGCCGGGACAGGATCGAATGGGCCGACCAGGAGATGCGCGTGCTTGCCCAGATCCGGGAGCGGTTCGACAAGGAGAAGCCCCTTGCCGGCATCCGGATCGGCGCGTGTTTGCACGTGACGACCGAGACGGCCAACCTGGTGCGGACGTTGGTGGCAGGAGGAGCCGAGGTCGCCCTCTGCGCCTCGAACCCGCTGTCGACCCAGGACGACGCCGCGGCAGCCCTGTGCGAGGACGACATCGACGTTTACGCCATCAAGGGCGAGGACAACGAGACCTATTACCGGCACATCAACGCCGTGCTCGACACCCATCCGCAGATCACGATGGACGACGGGATGGATCTCGTGGCCATTCTGCACAAGGAGCGGCGGAGCCAGCTCTCGGAGCTGATCGGTGGGACAGAGGAGACCACCACCGGAGTGATCCGACTGCGCGCGATGCAAGCCGACGGTGTGCTGTCCTATCCGATCGTGGCCGTCAACGACGCTGACACCAAGCACCTGTTCGACAACCGGTTCGGGACAGGACAGTCGACGATCGATGGGATCGTGCGCGCCACCAACAGGCTCCTTGCGGGGCGCACCGTGGTGGTGTGCGGGTATGGGCAGTGCGGACGGGGGGTTTCGTCCCGGGCCCACGGGATGGGCGCCAGGGTGATCGTCGCGGAGGTCGATCCTTTGCGCGCTCTCGAGGCCGTGATGGAGGGCTTCGAAGCCATGCCGCTGAGAGAGGCAGCGCGGATCGGCGACATCTTCGTGACCGTGACCGGCGACACCAGCGTCCTCCGCCGGGAGCACTTCGAGGTGATGAAGGACGGCGCGGTGCTGGCCAACTCGGGACACTTCGACGTGGAGATCGACAAGGCGGCCCTGGCCGACATGGCAACCGAAGTCCGCCGGGTCCGCGAATTCGTGGACGCCTATCGGCTTCCCGATGGACGCCGGCTGAACCTGCTCGGAGAGGGCCGCCTCATCAACCTGGCGGCGGCGGAGGGGCACCCGGCGGCCGTCATGGACATGTCCTTCGCCAACCAGGCCCTATCGGTGGAGTGGATTGCGCAGGAGGCTCGCCGGCTGGAACCGAAGGTCTACGGCGTGCCGGTCGAGATCGACCGCGAGGTCGCTCGGCTGAAGCTCGCCGCCATGGGGATCGAGATCGATCGGCTGACCGAGGAGCAGGCTGCCTACCTCTCATCGTGGGAGCACGGAACCTAGCGTGGGCTCATGACGCCGATACGGAGCGCGTCTTCGTCGGTGGAGCCCATCCGGGTTCAGACGCGGTTCGAACGGTTCCCGGCCTCGATCAAGGGGGCGTTCGTGATGGCCGGGGCGGATGGCAATCCTCACGCGGTCAAGATCGAGCGTGCCGAGGTGGTCCGGGTGCCCGACGGACCGTCGAAGCCCGTACCGGTTGAGGAGCGCGCCATGGACGTGGCTCCCGCCCGAGATCTCTTCGTCCCTTTCGAGGTCGGGGTGACGGACCTGGAGCCTGGCTGGTACCGATTGGTGTCGGCCGTGAGGGTGGACGCCGCCGAGGTGTGGGACTTCCAGAGCCGCCCGTTCACCATCCCGTGGCCCAGGAACGACGTTCGCCGAGGCTCTTACCCTGTGGACAGGACGATCACGGTCGACCGGGTCTCGTTCCTCGTTGAGCGGGTCGAACTCGGCTCCGATGCGTCGGTCGTTGTGTGGAGGAAGAAGAGCCAGAAGGCGTCGGAGGCCGGCCAGGAGAGCGAAGGAGAGGCCATCGTGCTGGCCGACGGGGCGGAGCTCCCGCTGGTCCCTGTGGTCCCCGGCACGCGAGCGTTCGAGCCGCGCCTTCCGGGGGAACGGCGAACCGTCTCCTACCCGGTACCTCGGCAGGCCCGCCGCCTCGAGGTGGTTGTCCAGCTCGGCTCCGGTTCTCGGTCGCAGCCGGTGCCGGTGCTGCTCCTCTGAACCTCGCCTGACGACGAATCGACAGGCCGTGTCAGAGCCGGTCCGTACGCTGCGCTCATGCTCGGACGGATTCTCGATACCTTCTTCCCCCCGGCATGCGTGGGCTGCGGACGAGGGGCATGGCCGTTCTGCCACACCTGTTGGAGGCACATCGCCCTGCTGATTCCTCCGGGGTGCCGTTCGTGCGGCCGGCCGCTTGAGCATTCGGTCGATCGTTGCTCGGACTGCCCGCCACCACCAGTGACGTGGTCGCGGGCCGCCTTCCTGTACGAGGGGCCGGTTCGGACCGCGCTCATGCGACTCAAGTTCGCCGGCCTTCGTACCACTGCGGCTGCGTTCGCTCCGTGGATGGTGTGGGCCCTGGCCCGGTCGCCGCCGACCGAATCGGATCCCGAAACGCGCGCCATCACCTGGGTGCCGCTCGGCGCTGGCCGGCGTCGAGCGCGTGGCTACGACCAGGCCGAGGCCCTGGCTCGGGCCGTGGCAAGGACGATGGGAGGGTCGGCCAGGAGGCTGCTGGACCGCGTCGTCGAAACGCCTCCCCAGGCGCGGCGGTCGGGCCCTGCGCGCCGGCAGGCGCTTCTTGGCGCGTTCATGGCCACCGGCCTCGTCGCTCCAAGGGTCCTGCTCATCGACGACGTCCTGACGAGCGGGGCCACGGTCGCGGCCTGTGCGCTCGCCCTTCGCCGGGCCGGAGCCCGCGAGGTGGGCGTGCTTGCGGCAGCGCGCTCGCTCGGAAGCCCCGTTCCGGCCCGTTGTTATAATCCGCCGATGTCCCAGCCTGGGTCTGTGGTTGCCCGGGAGAGATCCTCTCGGTAGTCGATGCCAGTCGCAGGCGAAACGACCCACGTAAGGCGACCGTTGGTCGCTGAGCATGGTGCGGCTTAGACGTAAGCCCTGCCCCAGCCGGCGCAAGTCGGCTGGGAGAAGGCGCTAAGCCGTCGAGATGGCGGCGATCCCCTCGGCAGGCGAGTGTGGGGCCAAAGACCAGGTCAGCCAGGCTGGGGCCTTCCCCTCAGAGCCGGACATCGGTTCGGGGTGGTGAGGTGAGCATGGATCTCGTCCTCAAAGGCCGCGGGGTCAAGATCACCGATCAGATCCGCCGGATCACCGAGCACAAGATCGGAAAGCTCTCCCGGATCGATCCCAGGGTCACCAGGGTCGAGGTGGAGGTCACGAAGGAAGCGAACCCTCGGATCGACGGAGGACACCGCGTTGAGGTGGCGTGCACCACTCCTCGCCGAGTCTTCCGGGCCGAAGCGGCCGGGGAGGACGTTGCCTCGGCGCTCGACCAGGTGATCCGGCGCCTGGAGCGGCAGATCACCAGCTACCGAGGCAAACTTCGGGACCGGCGACAGGGCCATGGTCTAGAATCCCTCTCCTAGTCCGGACGGGGCACGCAATCGTGAGTGGCCCGCGAGGCGACCGTGGGGGGTTCGGGTGCGAAACGACGGTCCCAAGAACGGCGGCGAGAGGCTCAAGGTCCTGGTCGTCGACGACCATGCCTTGTTCCGAAGAGGCCTCCAGATGGTGCTGAAGTCTGAGGATGACATCGAGGTGGTGGGCGAGGCCGCCGACGGCAACGAGGCGGTGGAGAAGGCCCAGGAGTCGATGCCCGACGTCATCCTGATGGACGTCCGACGTCCGCATGCCCCACCGGTCCGGCATCGAAGCCACCCAGCAGATCAAGGACCTGCTCCCACACGTCAAGATCCTCATGTTGACCATCTCGGACGAAGAGGCCGACCTGTACGAAGCCATCAAGGCCGGAGCCTCCGGATATCTCCTGAAAGAGATCTCCATCGACGAGGTGGCCGACGCCATCCGCTCGGTCTTTGCCGGCCAGTCGCGGCTCTCGCCCTCGATGGCCGCCAAGCTCCTCCAGGAGTTCGCGGCGATGTCCAAGCGGGCGGCCGAAGCCCGGCAACTCCCCGCCCCTCGCCTCACGGACCGGGAGATGGAGGTGCTCCGCCTGGTGGCCCAGGGGCTCAACAACCGGGACATCGCCAAGGAGCTATTCATCTCCGAGAACACGGTGAAGAACCACATCCGCAACATCCTGGAGAAGCTCCACCTCCATTCCCGCATGGAGGCGGTCGTCTACGCGGTGCGGGAAAAGCTGCTGGAGATCAAGTAACCGCGCTGCTCAGGCCGTCTTCCGGACGGCCGACCCTATAATCGGATTCCGAACCACCCCCGCGGAAGCCTCGAGGAGTCCCGTTTGGTCAACCTGGAAAAGCTCGGATCGTTCGGCGAAGGGCGCAAGCGCAAGCGCCTCGAGGAGTACGTCCGGCTGGTCAACTCTTTCGAGCCCGAGCTCGAGGAGGTCATGACGGCGGACCTCCCGGCCAAGACCGAGGAGCTGCGGCGCCGCCTGGAGGGTGAAGAGGACCTCGACGATCTGCTCCCCGAGGCGTTCGCCCTGGTTCGCGAGGCGGCCAAGCGCACCATCGGCCAGCGTCACTTCGACGTGCAGGTCATGGGGGCGGTGGCCCTGCACCAGGGCAGCATCGCCGAGATGAAGACCGGCGAAGGCAAGACGCTGGTCTCTACGATGCCCGCCTACCTGAACGCCCTGGGAGGCAAGGGCGTCCACCTGGTCACCGTCAATGACTACCTGGCCAAGCGAGACTCCGAATGGATGGGTCCCATCTACCGGACGCTCGGGGTGAGCGTGGGGCTGATCCAGGGACAGATGTCGCCCGAAGAGCGGCGCCCCGCCTACGCCGCCGACCTGACCTTCGGCACCAACAACGAGTTCGGGTTCGACTATCTCCGCGACAACATGGCCATGCAGTTCGACGACATGGTCCAGCGAGGGCACCACTACGGCATCGTGGACGAGGTCGACTCGATCCTGATCGACGAGGCCCGCACGCCGCTCATCATCAGCGGCATGGTGGCCGACTCCGCGAAGTGGTACGTGACGTTCGCCCGGCTCGTCCCCCGCTTGAGGCCGGACATCGACTACGAGGTTGACGAGTCCAAGCGGACGGTGGCCGTCCTCGAGGCCGGCGTAGAGAAGGTCGAGCATGAGCTCGGCATCGACAACATGTACGAGCACGTGCACACGCCCCTGGTGCACCATCTCCAGAACGCCCTGCGGGCCAAGGAGCTGTACCGGCGAGATCGCGACTACATCGTGACCCAGGGCGAGGTGAAGATCGTGGACGAGTTCACCGGCCGGGTCCTGGAGGGGCGGCGCTACTCCGAGGGCCTCCACCAGGCCATCGAGGCCAAGGAGAACGTGCGGGTGAAGGAGGAGAACCAGACCCTCGCCACCATCACCATCCAGAACTACTTCCGCATGTACGAGAAGCTGGCTGGCATGACCGGAACGGCCAGGACTCAGGCACGCGAGTTCGAGGAGGTCTACAAGCTGGGCGTCATGGAGATCCCCACGAACATGCCGATGGTCCGGACCGACCAGCAGGACCTCGTGTACAAGACCGAAGACGCCAAGTGGCGGGCTGTGACGGAGGACATCGTTGAGCGCCACGAGAAGGGTCAACCCGTCTTGGTGGGCACCGTGTCCATCGAGAAGTCCGAACGGCTCTCCGGCTATCTCAACCGCCGAGGCGTCCCCCATCACGTCCTGAACGCCAAGCAGCACGAGAAGGAAGCCATGATCGTCGCCCAGGCCGGCCGTCTGGAGTCGGTCACGGTGGCCACGAACATGGCTGGGCGCGGCGTGGACATCCTGCTCGGGGGAAACCCTGAGTACCTCGCTCGTCAAGAGATGGCGGCGCGAGGCTTCGACAACGACCGCTACCTCCAGGTCGAGATGACTCCGGAGGAGCGGGAGGAGTACGAGGGGGAGTACGAGCCGATCGTTCGCAAGTTCAAAGCCCAGACCGACACCGAGCACGACCAGGTGGTGGAACGCGGGGGCCTGTACGTCCTGGGAACGGAACGGCATGAGTCCCGCCGGATCGACAACCAGCTCCGAGGCCGCTCGGGCCGGCAGGGAGACCCCGGCGAATCGCGCTTCTACCTTTCCCTGGGCGACGACCTCATGCGCCTGTTCGCCTCGGACCGGATCGGCCGGATCATGGACCGCCTGAGCTGGCCGGAGGACGAGCCCATCCAGGCCCGGATCGTGAGCCGCGCCATCGAGACGGCTCAGAAGAACGTCGAGGAGCAGAACTTCGAGATCCGCAAGAACGTGCTGAAGTACGACGAGGTCATGAACACGCAGCGCCAGGTCGTGTACGGCGAACGGCGCAAGATCCTGGAAGGGCGCGAGCTCAAGGACGAGGCCCTGGAGTACGTCGAGCTGGTCGTGTCCAGCACGGTGTCCCAGTTCGTGTCGAAGGACATCTATCCCGAAGAATGGGACCTGGACGGGCTGCTGACGGCGCTCGGCGCCGTCTATCCGACCCAGCTCACCCGCACCCAACTCGAGGAGCTGACCACCGCCGAGGAAGTCCAGCAGCTCGTGGTGGACGAAGCGATCCAGGCCTACGAAGCCAAGGAGGCCGAGCTGGGCGTGGACGAGTCCACCGGGCAGCCGGTCCTGCGGGAGATGGAGCGGATCGTCCTGCTCTCGATCATCGACAACGCCTGGCGAGAGCACCTCTACGAGATGGACTATCTTCAGGAGGGCATCGGGCTGCGGGCGTACGGGCAGCGCGATCCTCTGGTCGAGTACCAGCGGGAAGCCTTTCAGATGTTCCAGGACATGAAGGACGCTATCCAGGAGGAGTTCGTCCGCTACATCTATCGTGTGCAGTTGGTACGACAGGACGAACCGGCCCGGCCCCGCCCACAACGCGTACGGATGAGCCATGGCGACGAAGGGACGGGTGGCGCGAGGGGCGGGGCGGCTGTGAGCGTGGGCGACAAGATTCCGCGGAACGCGCCGTGCCCGTGTGGCTCCGGCAAGAAGTACAAGAAGTGTCACGGACTCTCGGCCTAGAGGCCCGCCGGACCCGACATGAGCGAGAACACCGACCGCATCGAGGATCTCTCCCGCAGGGTGAAGAGCGCAAAGGAGTACCTTTGACGTCGACCGCAAGCGCGAGCGTGCCGGGGAGCTCCAACGCCAGCTCATGGAGCCGGGGGTGTGGAACGACCCCTCCCAGGGGCAGCGCCTGACCACGCAGCTGGCGCGGCTGAACGACGATCTCGGGCGCCACGACCGGCTGGTCAAGCGACTCGAGGACATTCGTCTCACGGACGAACTGCTCTCCTCCGAGAGCGACCCCGAGCTCTCACGCGAGCTCGGCCAGAAGGTCTCCGCCCTCGAATCCGAGCTGGACCGCGTGGAGCTGGCGAACCTCCTCTCCGGCGAGTACGACGAGGGCGATGCGGTGGCCAGTCTCCATGCAGGCGCGGGGGGCATCGACTCCCAGGACTGGGCGGAGATGCTCCTTCGCATGTACCTGAGGTGGGCCGAGCGGGAACGGCTCGAGGCAGAGCTCGACGAGGTCCTCCCGGGCGAGGAGGCCGGGATCAAGAGCGCCACCTTTACCGTGAAGGGGCCTCATGCGTACGGACTGCTTGCTGCAGAGCGGGGCGTCCACCGGCTCGTGCGGTTGTCGCCGTTCGACCAGGCGCATCGACGGCATACGAGCTTCGCCTCGCTCGACGTCATTCCACTCTTGCCCGAGGAAGTCGCCGACGTCGAGATCGACCCGAAGGACCTTCGGATCGACACCTACCGCTCATCGAGCGCAGGCGGCCAGCACGTCAACGTCACGGACTCGGCCGTGCGGATCACCCACCTTCCCACCGGGATCACCGCGGCCTGCCAGAACGAGCGGTCCCAGATGCAGAACCGGGCGGTGGCGATGCAGATCCTCAAGGCCAGGCTGGCAGAGCGGGCCCGACGGGAACGCGAGCAGAGGATCGAGAACTTGCGAGGGGAGCGCCGCGACATCGAGTTCGGCTCCCAGATCCGATCCTATGTCCTGCATCCCTATCGATTGGTCAAAGACCACCGCACGGGCCTTGAGACCGGAAACGTCGACCAGGTGCTCGACGGGGAGATCGAATCCTTCATCGAAGCGGAGCTGCGCCGGCGAGCGACCGAGCGGAGCGGTGCGAAGACGTCTTCCTAGCTGCCGGCCACCCTCAGAGCGGGGCGCACGGGAACGGCTGCCTCGGCCGGCTTGACGGCCTTGAAGATCATCTCCGACCCCCCCACGTACTGGACGTCGAGGACGACGAGCCCGAGCCGCTCGATCTCGTGCCTGAGCTCGAGGCGGGTGTAGGGGTTGATGTGCTCGGTGGCATAGCCTTGCGGGAACACCTTCTTGTACATCCCCTCCAGCGTCCGCCACGTCCATCGGCCGTAGTCCGGCGTCCCGAGGACGAGCCTGCCGCCGGGCGCCAGTACCCGAACCATGTCCGTCAATTCGATCTGGTCCCGGGGGATGTGCTCGATCACTTCGGAGCAGATCACCGTGTCGAAAGCCTCGTCCGCGAACGGCAACTCCGACAAGGAGCCCTGGACGAGCTGGCGGCCGGGAGCCCGGAGCCACCGCAGCTTCCTGATCTGCATGTCGAGACCGACCGCCTGGGGAAGGGTTTGCACGATCCGGCTCGACCCACATCCGATGTCGAGGATCCGGGTGGCCCCGTCGACCATGCCCCGGATGACGCGGAACCTGGCTCGTTGCCAGTACCGCTGCAGCGGGATCCACGAGTCGAAGGCCCGGTTGTCGTAATCGGCGGCCTTCACCGAATTGCGCAGGGCGATCAGCCTGCCGAGCGTCTTGACGTATCCGGCGGAGAGTTCGGCCAGACGTCCTCCCGTCCACCCCCGAAGCTGTCGATAGAACAGCGGGACCTCGAGGATCTTCCAGCCCTGGCTGAACGCCTTCACCAGGACCTCCTGGAGGGCGTCGAGTCCCTCGGCGCTCACGGAGCCCACATCGTCGAGCACTCGGCGGCGGTACATGCGGAATCCGCTCGATAGGTCTCGGTGGGGAAGAGCCAGCGTCGTCCGGTACAGACGGTTCAGGGTGCGGCTCAGGATCCTTCGCGACAGCGGCATGTCGACCACGGCGCCGGCCACGTATCGGGAAGCGATCAGCACGTCCGCCTCTCGCCGGCGGAGCCACAGCGTCCGGACGAACTCGGGGTTGTGAGAGAAATCGGCGTCCATGGTGATGACCCACTTGCCGCGAGAGGCAGCGAGTCCGGCGTTGAACGCGGCCCCGTACCCGGGTGGGTCGAACGGGACCACGGTGGCCCCGGCCCGCTGCGCGACCTGGGTGGCTGAGTCGCCGCGGGGCAGCACGACCAGCACTTCGGTGGCCCCCTTCACCGTCGCCCCGAGGACCGTAAAGAGGCGGGGCAGCAGCTTTCCGAGGCTGTGTTCACCGTTCCACACGGGGACGATCACCGACAGCTCGGGGCGGTTCGAAGTTGGGTCCGGCACGATGTCTCCTTCGAGGGACGAGTCTAGACGGCGACCCCTTAGCCGTTCCCATTCTGACGGAGAGCAACCCAACCGGCCAGACGAGGGCGTCCGGCGACAGCACGAAACCGCGACATCTCCGCAGGCCCGAGCTCGATCGGGAGGAGCAGCTTCGTTCCCTGAGGCCTTTCCCTTTGCTAACATCCGGGGACCGCTCAGCGAGGGGATCGCTTCAGCCATGGCCGATTCGCGTCGAAGTCTCGAACCATGATCAGCCTCAATCGCGTCTCCAAGGTCTACAAGGAGACGGTGACCGCGCTGGACGACGTGTCCCTGGAGATCTCCAAGGGCGAGTTCGTGTTCGTAGTAGGTCCGTCGGGCTCCGGCAAGTCAACGCTGATCCGGCTGCTCCTCAAGGAGGACGAACCCTCGGCCGGTGACATCTACGTGGCCGGTAAGCACATCGGGAAGCTCTCACCGTGGAAGGTTCCGTACCTCCGGCGCAACCTGGGGACCGTCTTCCAGGACTTCAAACTGCTCCCTGACAAGACCGTGTTCGACAACGTCGCCTTTGCGCTGGAGGTGATCGGAAAACCGCGCCACGTCACCCAGCAGCGCGTGCCGGAGATCCTGAACCTGGTCGGGCTGGGGGAGAAACTGAACAACTATCCCGACGAGCTCTCCGGTGGCGAGCAACAGCGCGTCTCGATCGCCCGGGCCTTCGTCAACCGGCCCCTGATCCTCTTGGCAGACGAGCCGACCGGAAACCTTGACCCCGCCACCTCGGTGGACATCATGAAGCTGCTCGACCGGATCAACCGGACCGGTACGACCGTGCTCATGGCAACCCACGACAACGCCATCGTCGACGCCATGCGTCGCCGCGTGGTCGAGCTCGATTCGGGCAAGGTGGTCCGCGACCAGGCCCGGGGGGTGTACGGATATGGCGCTTAGGGTCCGGTACTTCTTCAACGAGACGCTCCAGGGGCTCCGGCGCAACGGCCTGGTGGCATTCGCCGCCATCTCCACCGCCTTCATCGCCCTCTTCCTGGTGGGGGGAGCGCTCCTGGTGAGCCGAGAGGTCAGCCTGCTGATCGACTTCACCACCAGGGACGTCGAGGTCTCCGTCTTCCTCCAGAAGGGCATCAGTCCCACTCAGCAGGCCCAGATCGGCGACCTCTTGGCGCACATGCCGGAGGTCGCCTCGGTCCACTACGAATCGCAGCAGGAGGCCTACCAGCGCTTCATCAAGATCTTCCAGAACCAAGAGGCCCTGGTCCAAAACATCACGCCGGATGCCTTGCCGGCGTCCTTCCGCGTGAAGCTCAAGGACCCTCAGCAGTTCAGTGTGGTTGCGCAGCGCCTGGTGGGGCAGCCGGGGATCGACAAGATCGTGGACCAGCGCCAGATCCTGAAGCGGCTGTTCGCGGTGATCCGCGTGTTCCGCATCGGCGTGTTGGCGGTGGCCGTCGTCATGCTCGTGTCGGCGGCGGCGCTGATCGGCAACACCGTACGCCTGGCCGTGTTCAACCGACGCAAGGAGATCGGGATCATGCGGCTGGTCGGCGCCACGAACTGGCACATCCGGCTGCCCTTCCTGATCGAAGGCGTGATCGAAGGACTCCTGGGGGCGTCGGCGGCCGTCCTCGGGTTGTTCATCATGAAGGTCGCCTTCATCGACAGCCTGAGGGGAAAGGTCGGCTTCCTCCCGCTGGTGGGCACGCCGGACGTCATGTTCGCCGTGCAGTGGGTGATCCCGCTGGGGGCCGCCGTCGCTGCTGTGGCGAGCCTGTTCGCCATGCGGCGCTTCCTCGAGGTCTAGGTGTCGAGCCGGCAGGGCCGGCAGGCCAGCGATCGGCCGGAGGTTCCTGGTGACCGGACCGTGGCCACCAATCGTCGGGCCCGCCACGACTACGCAATCGAGGAGACGTTCGAGGCCGGGATCGTCCTGACAGGACCAGAGGTGAAGTCCCTCCGGGCCGGCCGCGCAACCCTGGCCGACGCCTACGCCCGAGTGGTCGGCGAGGAGGTGTGGGTGGAGAACCTGCACATCCCCCCGTACGAGATGGCCGACGTCCGCCACCAGGACCCGCTGCGGTCGCGAAAGCTCCTTCTCAAACGCGAGCAGATACGCCGGCTGATCGGCAAGACCGCCGAGCGCGGCCTCACCCTGGTTCCCCTGAAGATCTACTTCACGCGGGGCCTGGCGAAGATGGAGCTGGGGCTGGGACGAGGCAAGCGGAAGTACGAGAAGCGCGAGGCCATCGCCGAGCGGGAGCACCGCCGCGAGATGGAGCGGGGCCTGGCCGCCCGCCGCCGCGACCGGGCCTGAAAACCCCCTGCCGGATGGAACGTTCGATCTAGCCCGCGCGTCCGATCGTCGTGACCAAAGGGGGATGGATTCGGGCTCAAATCGGCGCCGGACCGGCCGATACCCCAAACAGGAGACCGAAGATGCGCAGGATGAAGATCGAGCACAA
>VAYC01000376.1:0-7551 GCA_005885025.1 Actinomycetota bacterium
CCAACGTGAATTGCGTCTGTCGGGCGTACATGAATGGAGGTTCGACGAAGTAGAAGAGGACCTTCCCCAGCGGATGGGCGAAGAGCTCCAGCTCGAGGACCGGGCTTCCCACTCCCGTTCGGGCCCCTGTGCAGGCATGGATCATCCAGACCGTGCTCAGGAGGGACCCGCCACCGCCTTCCCGCGACATGGGCCGGTCGAGACTACCGCACGCCCGCTTCTCTCATGGCCGCGAGCTCCCTTCGGAGCTCGAGCACCTCGTCCCGCAATCGCGCTGCATATTCGAACCGGAGGTCCTTGGCCGCTTCGTGCATCTCGTCTTCGAGTGTCCGGATGAGGCGCTCGAGATCCTCGCGGGGCATGAGCTCGATGTCGGATCTCGCCCGCCGGCGCCGCGACCGCTCCGGCGTCAGGGCCGAGCGACTCGGGTCGCCCTGCAGGGCGAGCAGGATGTCGGAGACCTTCTTCCGGATCGTCTGCGGGTCGATCCCGTGCTCGCGGTTGTACTCCATCTGGATCTTCCGGCGACGGTTGGTCTCCGAGATGGCCCGCTTCATCGAGTCGGTGACCGTATCCGCGTACATCAGG
Organism: Actinomycetota bacterium; assembly: GCA_005885025.1. Lineage (GTDB taxonomy): Bacteria > Actinomycetota > UBA4738 > UBA4738 > UBA4738 > AC-52. The sequence continues at coordinate 589 of VAYC01000376.1, forward strand.
ACCTTCCCCTCGACGTTTCGCGCAGCCCGCCCGATGGTCTGGATCAGGGAGGTCTCCGACCGCAAGAACCCCTCCTTGTCCGCGTCCAGGATGGCCACCAGCGAGACCTCGGGCAGGTCGAGCCCCTCCCGGAGCAGGTTGATCCCGACCAGGACGTCGAACTCTCCCAGCCGCAGGTCGCGCAGGATCTCGATGCGCTGGATGGTGTCGATCTCGGAGTGCAGGTACCGGACGCGCAGGCCCATCTCGATCAGGTAGTCGGTGAGGTCCTCCGCCATCTTCTTGGTGAGGGTGGTGACCAGGACGCGCTGCGAGGCCTCCACTCGCTTCCGGACCTCCTCGATCAGGTCGTCGACCTGGCCCTTGGTCGGCCGGACCTCCACCTCGGGATCGACCAGGCCCGTGGGTCGGACGATCTGCTCGACGACCTGTTTGCCCACTCGCAGCTCGTAGGGGCTCGGCGTGGCCGACATGAACACGACCTGGTTCACGCGCTTGGTGAACTCCTCGAACTTCAGGGGACGGTTGTCCATCGCGCTTGGCAGGCGGAACCCGAACTCCACGAGCGTCCGCTTGCGCGACATGTCGCCCTCGTACATCCCGTGGATCTGCGGGACGGTGACGTGGCTCTCATCGATCACGCAGAGCCAGTCGTCGGGGAAGTAGTCGAGCAACGTGTAGGGCGGCTCGCCCGGCTGGCGGCCGTCGAGGTGGCGCGAATAGTTCTCGATGCCCGAGCAGAAGCCGACCTCGCGAAGCATTTCGAGGTCGTAGTCGTAGTTCGTACGCATCCGGAGCCGCTGGGCCTCGAGCAGCTTGTTCTCCGAGTCGAGCCTTGCCAGCTGTTCCCCGAGCTCGCGCTCGATCCCCACGATGGCCCGTTTCAGCTCGTCTTCCGGGGTCACGTAGTGGGTTGCCGGGTAGACGAAGACCTCCGAAAGGTCGCTCAGGAGCTCGCCGGTGACCTGATCCAGCCGGAGGATGCGTTCGACGGTATCGCCCCACCACTCCACCCTGAGGATGGTCTCCTCGTAGGCGGCCTGGATCTCCAAGGTGTCGCCACGCACGCGGAAGCGCCCCCGGGCCAGGGTCTGGGTGGTCCGGTGGTACTGGATGTCGACCAGGCGCTGGATGGCCCAGTCGCGGTCCAGCGGAACGCCCTTGATGACACGCAGGATCTGGCCCGCGTACTGCTCGGGCGAGCCCAGGCCGTAGATGCAGGACACCGAGGCCACGATGATCACGTCCCGCCGGGTCTGCAGCGCCGAGGTCGCCGAGTGCCGCAGCCGCTCGATCTCGTCGTTGATCGAGCTGTCTTTCTCGATGTAGGTATCGGTCTGGGGGACGTAGGCCTCGGGCTGGTAGTAGTCGTAATAGGAGACGAAGTACTCCACCGCGTTGTGGGGGAAGAACTCCCGGAACTCGTTGGCCAGCTGGGCGCCGAGCGACTTGTTCGGTGCGATGACCAGCGTGGGCTTCTGGACCCGCTCGATGACCCCCGCGATGGTGAAGGTCTTGCCCGTCCCGGTCACCCCGAGGAGCGTCTGATAGTCGTCCCCACGCAAGACGCCCTCCGTCAGCCGCTCGATCGCCTGTGGCTGGTCCCCGGCGGGGGCGAACTCGGACTCGACCTTGAACTCCGGCATGTCATTCGATTGTAGGGGGCCCGCGGGTCAAGCCTAGAGTCGGCCCGCCTCGATGATGCGCTGGAGGAACTGCCGGGTCCGGGCGCTCTGAGGGTCGGTGAAGATCTGCTCGGGCGGGCCCTGCTCCAGGATGACCCCGGCCTCCAGGAAGCACACGCGGTCGGCGATATCTCGGGCGAAACCCATCTCATGCGTGGCGATCAGCATGGTCATCCCGATCTCCGCCAGGCCGCGGATGACGTTGAGAACTTCCGCCACGAGCTCTGGATCCAGGGCACTGGTCACTTCGTCCAGCAGCATGATGTCGGGATTCATGGCCAAAGCCCGAACGATCGCCGCGCGCTGCTGCTGGCCTCCCGACAGCCGGTCCGGGTATTCGTCTCGTTTGTCCTCCAGCCCGAAGCGACGCAAGAGTTCGATCGCTTCGGTTTCGGCGTCGTGTCTCGACAGGCCTCGCACCTTGATAGGGGCCAGCGTGATGTTCCGCATGACCGTCATGTGCGGGAACAGATTGAAGGCCTGGAAGACGATGCCGATCCTCTGGCGGATCCGGTTCACGTCGACACCCTCCGCGGTGATCTCTTCGCCTTCGACGAAGATCCGCCCCGCGTCGATCGTCTCCAGTAAGTTGACGCACCTGAGCATCGTCGACTTCCCGGAACCGGACGCGCCGATCAGGCAGATCACCTCGTGGTCCGCCACCGAGAGGTCGATCCCCTTGAGGACGTGAAGATCGTCAAACGACTTGTGGACTCCCTCCAGCCGAACGGCTTCGGCATTGCGGGTCTGCGGTCGCTCGTCGGTCGGGGCCCTCACCGCACGCCCCCCGATGCCCGCATCTTCCGCTGCTGCCGGACGAGGAGGAAATCGGTGAATCGAGCCAGCGGGATGGTGATGGCAACGAACAGGGCGGCGGCCACGGTCAGCCCGGCGAAATTGAAGAAGGTGGTGCCGTAGGCCTGCGCTGTGCGGACGACCTCGACCAACCCGATCGCCGCCACGAGCGCGGTGTCCTTCTGGAGGCCGATGAAGTCGTTGAGGAGCGGCGGGATCACCCGCCGGATGGCTTGGGGAAGGACGACGTGGCGGAGCGCCTGCCACCGGGACAGGCCGAGGGCCCGGGCCGCGGCGGTCTGACTCTCGTGAACGGACTCGATGCCCGCGCGGTACACCTCGGCCACGTACGCCGAGTAGACGAGGGTGAGGGCGATCACTCCGTAGGTGAACTGCGACAGCCGGGAGACGAACCCCAGCTGCATTCCCGGTAGGCCGAAGGCGATGATGAACATCACCAGCAGGAGGGGGATGCCGCGGAAGAAGTCGATGTAGGCGATGGCGAGCACGCGGAAGGGGAAGAACACGGGACCCGGAATGCTCCGCACGACGGCCAGGAACAGAGCGAGTGCGAGGACGAGGACCTCGGCGATCAGAAACATCTTGACGGTGACCGTGAAGAACGCTGCCACTACAGATGGGGTCACGTGGTCCTTCGAATGGGTGCCGAGGGCCGCGCCCTTCAGGTGATGGGGCGAGAAGAACGCCTGCTGGACCTCCCGAGACCCTGGTGCGATGACCGCCACCAGGATGATGACGGCGAGCACCCCGAGCGAGCTCGCCGCGGCGATGATCAGCCCCCGCTTCTCCCCCCTGAGCATCTTCCGCCGGGCGGGTGGGGGGCGCCCGGCTTCGATGAGCGGGGCCGGAGCCGAGGAGGGTTGCAGACCCACGGCTGCCCTCCTCGGCCCTCCCCTGGGTCAGGCTGTCGGCTGGAAAACCGGGAGGGGGTTCGTTCCCGGGAAGTACTTGTTTTGGAGCTTCGTTAGGGTCCCGTCCGCTTTCAAGTCCTTGATGGCCTGGTCCACGCAGGACTTGATCGGGCTCCCCTTCTGCATGGCCAGTCCGTACTGCTCGTTGGTCACGAACTCCCCGATGATCTTGAGGGGTACGTTCGACCCGTCCCGGATGCCGGCGGCGATCGGCACATCGATGATCTGGACGTCGATCGTCCCGGTCTTGAGGGCCTGCGCAGTCACGTCGGTCGTGTCGAATTGGCTCACCGGCTTCTGTGGCTTGACGTGGGCGTTGACGTAGTCGAGCCCGGTCGTCCCCGCTTCGGCCCCGAACTTCGCGCCGAGAAGGTCCTCGGTCTTCGTCGCGTTGGCATACTTGCTGTCGGCTCGCACGAGGATCCCCTGGTTGGCGTCGAAGTATGGCTCACTGAAGTCGACGGCTTTGGCTCGTTCCGAGGTGATGGTGATCTCACTCACCCCCACATCGAACTTCTTGGTCCCCGGGGCGCAGAGCTGGTCGAACGCGATGTTCACCCATTTGACGGCCGCCAGGTTGAGGCGCTTGGCGATCTCATTGATCATGTCGCCTTCGTACCCGGTCGGACTGGACTGGGGCCCGACCAGAAATGGCGCGTAGTAGGGGAATTCCGCGCCCACCGTGAGCGCGCCGCTCGTCAGGACGGACGGCGAACTGCACGGATTGGCCGACGTGCCGCTGGCCTGCGGCGTCGATTTGCTGGCGCAAGCGGTCAGGGCGAGCCCGACGACAACGAGAGCGGCAATGCCGCGGACGAATCTGCTCATGACCCCCTCCTCGAGGCACGCGAACGCCCAAGGCACCGCCTGGAGCGCGTCGGGCGGGAGCCTAGCACGGGGTCTGGAAGCGGGGAAGGGCCAGTCGGATTCGAGGACAGCCCGACTGCTATCGGCGGGGTTCCCAGGTGAAGAAGAGGACGGCCACGATCACCCCTGCCAGCCCCCACACCCCGATGACCAGCAGGTCCGCCCCCTTCCAGCCGCTGCCGGTCGGCGAGAAGTACGCCGACTTCATAGCCTGCGAGAAGTGGTAGACGGGGAAGGCCTTGGCCACCTTCACGTACCAGGCGTTGGGGTTCTGGATGGGGATGAAGATGTCGGACAAGAAAAGGAGGGGCAGGATCGTGAAGTTCACCACGGCGGGGGCAGCCTCGGCATTGGGCACGAAGCCGGTCAGCGCCAGACCCAGGGCAGAGAAGCTGGCCGCTCCTACCGCCAGGGTGGCCAGGAAGGCCGGCAGGGTCCTGCCGGGGATGTCGGCGCTGTAGAAGGCTTTCCCGAATACGATCACGATGATCACGAGCAGGATGGCTACCAGGATGGCGTGGACGATCCGCCCGAACATGTAGACCCAGGCCGGGACCGGCGCCCCCCTGACCCTCTTCAGGATGCCCGCGTCGCGCTGGAACGTGACGCCGATGGCAAGGTTCGTGAATGTCGCCGTAATGATGGCGAAAGCGCCGATCGCGGACACGTAGAACGTGGAGGTCTTCACGTTCTTCAGGCACTTGCCCGCGTTGCTGAACACCACACAAGTCGTGTCGTTGCCGAACAGCGCCGTGAAGATCACCAGGAACATCAAGGGGAAGGCGAACGTGAAGCCGGCGGAAGCCGGGTTCCGCCAGAAGGCCTTGTTCGTGTAATCACTCCACTCCGGCCTCGCCCCCGGTGAGCTGGAGGTAGACGTCCTCCAGGGTGGGCCTGGTCACGTCCAGGGCTTCCAGCCTGACCCCTCGTTCCAGGGCCCACCCAGTCAGCTCGTGCAGGATCCTGGTTGGATCCTCGGTCTTCACTTCGAACATACCGTTCTCCGAGGTGGCCGCATCCCGGACGGCGGGCGGCAGCTCCACGTTGCGGTCGGGCAGCCGGAACCGAACGACGGTCGCCGCAGTGTCCCGGCCGGCCAGCGAGCTCGGAGGTCCTTCGGCCACGATCTGACCGGCGGCGATCACTGCCACCCGAGCGGCCAGATACTGGGCCTCGTCCATGTAGTGGGTGGTGAGGAAGATGGTCTTGCCCAGGTTGGCGAGGTTCTTCACCACTCCCCACGCGTTGCGGCGGGCGGAGGGGTCGAATCCCGTCGTGGGCTCGTCGAGGAACAGCAGCTCCGGGTCCCCAGACAGGGCGATCGCGACGTCGAGGCGTCGCTGCTGTCCGCCCGAGAGCTTCAGGACGCGCGTGTCCCGCTTCTCCATCAGCCCGACCACCTCGACGATCTCGTCCACCGGGCGAGGATGCGGGTAGTACTGGCGAAACAGATCGATGGTCTCGGCCACCGTGAGGTATGGATCGATCCCCGTGGACTGCAGGACGATCCCAATCCGAGACTTGAACGACCGTTCGCCCTTCGCGGGATCGTGGCCCAGCACACGAACCTCGCCGCCGGAGCGATCGCGAAAACCTTCCATGATCTCCACCGTCGTGGTCTTGCCCGCTCCGTTCGGACCAAGAAGAGCGAACACCTCTCCGCGCCGGACGGAGAGGTCGATCCCGCGCACGGCGTGCACGTCGCCGTAGGACTTCGTGAGCCCTTTGACTTCGATGGCGAGGGCGTCCACGGACGCAGTCTACGCGCGCCTACAAGGGCCGCCGCCCGCCGAACCCGGATTCGGGACCGTGCCAGAAGCCCACCTGCCCCTCGCCCAAACGCCAGCACAGGAACATCTCTTCACCGTCTCGCTGGGAGGGGAAGTCGATGAGCCCGGTCTCCGCATCTCGCAGGATGATCCCCAGTCCGAACAGCCGATCGAGGCCAGCCCGCATCGTCTTCATAGCCTGCCAGTACTCGTCGCTCTGCTCCCCCCCGCCGTTGGTCCGGGCCTGTCCCCGCCACGGCTCCGCCCCGGCCAGGATGCGCCGGTGGGCTTCCTGGATGATCTCGAGGGCCTTTGACAGCTGTGGCAGCAGCTGGTTGGCCTCTTCGACGGTGAACCTCCGTTCCTCCGTCATGCGGCCAGCCCCAGGACGCCGGGGAGTTCCTCAAGCGAGGTGATGCGCGGCCCGCGATGGTCGGGGAACCTGCCTCTGCGGTCGAGCAGGACGGCCGTCATGCCGACCGAGGTCGCCGGCTCGACGTCGAACTGGGGGCTGTCGCCCACGAACGCCGACTCTGCCGGTAGGGTCTCCATCCGTTCTAGGGCCAGCCGGAAGATCTTGAGATCGGGCTTCTCGACGCCCTCGACTCCCGAGATCACACGGACGTCGAAGTAAGGGGTCACGCCCAGCGACTCGAGCAGCCGCTCCAGCCACTCCTCGAAGTTCGACACCACACCCATGCGGATGCCGGCCGACCGCAGCCGATCCAGCGCGGCGAGCACGTCGGGAAACAGGCGGTAGTTGGCCACGTCGGTGAAGGTGGCGTAGATGGCCGTGGCCAGCTCCTCGCCGAACGGGACACCGAGCTCCGCCAGCAAGCGCCCGTAGACCCTGTCCCAGAACCGGCGCGACCGCTCCGGCGAGGTCGACCAGAGCTCGCCCTCGGAAGAGGCGAT
>VAYC01000376.1:7592-7978 GCA_005885025.1 Actinomycetota bacterium
ATCGATGTCGTGGTCGGCCCCTCGCAAGATCTGGGCCAGCAGCTCGGGAAACGAGGGGTGCGGGTAGACGATCGTCTCGCCCGCGTCGAAGAACACCGCCCGGTAGCCCACGCCGCCCCGATGCTACCGGCCCGCGACCAAGCGATCCCGCTCTCGCTGGAGGATCTCCATCAGGCTGGCGGCGATCCCTCGTGCAGGGTCAGTCTCGAAGTTGGGCCGCCCGAACCCGCCCGGCCCGAGCCGCCAAAGCTGATCGCGAATAGACAGGAGATAGAGCTGGGCGAGCTCGCTGTCGAACCCTCCCAAGCCGTGAACCTCCTTCACCAGTGCGTCAACATCGGGGGTGAAAACGGGCTGTTGGTGGAAGAGGATATCGGCCAGGGGAT
>VAYC01000073.1 GCA_005885025.1 Actinomycetota bacterium
GGGCTGTCACCGACGCCCCGGGGGGCCGGTTCCACAACCAGGTCCTGTTCTATTCGGGCCAAGGAGCGATCCTCGGCCGCTACAGCAAGATGCACCCCGTCCCGTTCGGGGAGTACGTGCCCTTCCGGCCGCTCCTGGGATGGGTCGAGCAGCTTCGCTATGTCCCTCGCGACATCGCCCCTGGGCATCAGTTCCGGCTCTTCGACGTCCGGGGCGTTCTGGTGGGTACGCCGATCTGCTTCGAGAACACGTTTCCCGATCTGTTTCGGCGGTTCGTCTCGGCCGGAGCCAATCTCATGGTGGTCACCACCAACGACTCCTCCTACGCAGACTCACCGGCCTCGCGCGAGCACGTGATCATGAGCCAGATGCGGGCGGTGGAGACCGGACGGTGGGTGGTTCAGGCAGCCATCTCGGGAGAGAGCGCCCTGATCGACCCGCGCGGGAGGGTGCGCCTCCATACCGGGCTGTTCGTCCCGGCGATCCTCCGCTCGAGCGTGCCGACCTCCTCCGCACGAACCGTCTACGTCCGGTTCGGCGACTGGTTCCCGTGGGCGTGCGGCATCGGCGTGCTCGGAGGGCTGCTGGCGTGGGTCCTCCGTCGCAGGAGCGTGCACAACGGATCGCCTCCGGCTCCCCCGGCGGGGGAGAGCGAGGTGGGTGAACGGAGGGGGGCGCCACTGCCGATCTCGGGGGCTGCGGATGCCAAGGTGATGGTGGTGCTCCCCACGTACAACGAGCGGGAGACGGTCGTGGCGGTTCTCACCGGCGTGCTGGCCGCCGGCCCCAACATCCATGCCCTGGTGGTGGACGACAACTCGCCGGACGGAACCGGCGAGATCGTCGCCGCGCTGGCCGAGAACGAACCTCGCGTCCGGTTGCTCGAGCGAAGCGGCAAGCTCGGCTTGGCCAGTGCGTACCTCTTGGGGTTCCGTCGAGCCCTGGAGGAGGGCTTCGACGTGGTGGTGGAGATGGATGCCGACCTCTCCCATCGCCCCGAGGACCTTCCGCAGCTCCTCCAGGGAGTGGCCGTGCACGACGTGACCATCGGCAGCCGCTACGTGGACGGCGGTGAAGTGTCCAACTGGAGCAAGGCTCGGGTGACGCTGTCTCGGGCCGGCAACGCCTACGCTCGGGGCATGTTGAGGCTGCCCTTGGCCGACGCCACCAGCGGCTTCCGCGCCTACCGCGCCCCGGTCCTCCGCGCCCTCTTGCAGGACCGGATCCGCTCCGACGGCTACGCGTTCCAGATCGAGCTCGCCTACCGCGCCTGGCGGGCAGGCTTCGACATCGGCGAGGTCCCCATCACGTTCCGCGAGCGCGAGCACGGCCGCTCAAAGCTGTCGCGCTCAACGTGACCGCGTGGGGTATCCGTGACCGTCTGCGCCGCAACGCCCACCGCTCGGGAACATGAGTCCGGAGAGGCCTCTCTTCCCCTCTCCGGGCCCGCACCTCTGATCGCCCATAATCGACGTTACGTAAACTAGCCCACGCTCCGGGAAGCCTCCCGGAAAGGGGGCCGGCCGGGACGGTGAAATCCCCCGCGCGGGCTGGTCCGATGAACATCCCGCTGGTAGGGTGTCGCGCTTCCGGCGTCCCAGCCGTTTTGGTGGCGAGTGGCCGGACGCAGGAGGCCATGTCGAATGCGTAGAAGGGGACTCGCTTTATGGATCTCGCTGGCGGGTATGGCCGTCGTCGTGGGAGCGGGGGCTCTCCCTGCTCAAGCCCGCACGGCCTGCTCGTTCCGCTTCGTCGACAGCCCTGGCCTGCAGGTGGGAGGCGAGCTGCTGGGTGCGGCGGGCTCCCCCGCGAACGCTTGGGCCGTAGGTGCCGCCGATGACGGGACCGCCCTCCGGGCCCACTGGGACGGCCGGGGCTGGGCGATCGTGACCGGGCCAGAACCGGGGGTCAGCGACACGCTCGAGGACGTCGCGGTCATCTCCTCCAGGGACGTGTGGTCGGTCGGGGCGTCCTTCGACGGGGCCCGGGACCACCGCCTCATCCAGCACTGGAACGGGACGCGCTGAGCCACCTTCCCCCAGCCCCCGTCGCCGGGCCTGCTCGGGTTGACCGCGTTCGCCACGGACGACGTCTGGGCGGTCGGAGAGGTCCTGGGCGTGATGCACTGGGACGGCGCCACCTGGTCAAACGTTGCCCATCCCCCGCTCGAGGAGGCAGACCTCCACGCCGCTGCCGGCGCCGCCCCTGACGACCTGTGGATCGTGGGAGCCCAGGAGAGCGAAGGCGCCGGCGACCACGCCTTCGCCATGCACTGGGACGGAACCCTCCTGAGCGTCGCCCCGCTCCCCCCGACCGGGGCCGACGACTCAGAGCTCCTGGACGTGGCCGTGGCAGGACCAAACGACGCTTGGGCGGTCGGTGAGATGGACTTCGGGGACGTCAAGCGGACGCTCGTCGAGCACTGGGACGGCCACTCCTGGACCATCGTGGACAGCCCCAACCCAGGGGCCGACCTCGACGAGTTGACTGGGGTCGGCGCGGTCTCGGCTGCCGATGTCTGGGCGGCCGGCACCTGGAGCGAAGGCGGCATCGAGCACCCACTGGTCGTCCACTGGAACGGCACCTCGTGGACCCGCGTCCGGGCTCAGTTCCCAGATCCCTCGGACACCGTCGCCACGTTGGAAGGCCTCACGATCCTCTCCCCCTCGCGATTCCTCGCAGTCGGAGCGCACGGGCCCAGCGACGTGCAGCTCCAGCCACTGACCGAAATGTCCCGCCGCTGCGGGTGACGAGACGGGAGCCGACGGGTTCCGGTCAAGGCGCTTTACCAATGTCCCCGGTGGACGACTTCCTGGAACTGCTTCCGTCGTCTGGTATGGGCGGATGATCGGACCGGGTCCTCCCCCGAGGGATGGCCGATGGCAATGGCTCCGATCGGATCCCACCCATCGGGGACCCCGAACGTCTCTTTCACCCGTGGGATGGTCGGTGGATGGAGGCCGAAGAAGAGCGCCCCGAGGCCCTCATTCACCGCGGAGAGCAGGATCAGCATCGACGCGAAGGCCGCGTCGATGTACCAGTACGGGACGGGCCACCGCGATTCGTCCCGGTCCTCCCATTTCTTGTCCTCCTCCGCATAGCGGTCGAGGTAGACGTCCTTGCTGGCGAATGGGATGACGATGATGGGAGCGGCCCGGACGCCCTGCAGCACGGGTTCGTCCGCGGTCGCCGCCTCCCAGAACCGCGCCGTCTGATCGGGGCCTTCCAGGAGGAGGAACTCGAAGCCCTGCGAGTAGCCGGCGGACGGCGCGCGCTGGCCGTGTCGGAGGATCCGTTCCACGATCGACGGATCGACCTGCCCGCTCTCGAACGTCCGCACCATCTTGCGGCGCCGGAGGACGTCGCCGAACTCCACCGCCGCTACCAGCGGAGCTTGGGTTGCCGCGCTGCCCTGGCCTCGTCGAGACGACGCACGGGTGTGGTTAGCGGAGCGTCGTGGAGAAGATCTGGATGCTCTTCGGCTTCCTTCGCCGCCTGGAGCATGGCTTCGGCGAAGGCATCGAGGGTCTCCTTCGACTCCGTCTCGGTGGGCTCGACCATCATGGCTTCCTCCACGATGAGCGGGAAGTACACCGTGGAGGGATGGAACCCGAGATCGATGAGACGCTTGGCGATGTCCATGGCCCGCACGCCGTACTTGCGGAACGACCTGGCCGTAGCCACGAACTCGTGCATGGGCTGGCCGGGGAAGGCCAGCGGGTAGGCGTCGTTCACCCGCCGGGCGAGGTAGTTCGCGTTGAGCACGGCCCGCTCCCCCACCTCGCGAAGACCATCCCGTCCGTGACCGAACACGTACGCGAACGCTCTGACCAACACACCGAAGTTCCCGTTGAATCCGTGGACCCTCCCGATGGAGTCGGGACGGTCGTGGTCCCAGAAGTACCTGCCGCTCTCTTCGTCGAACCCGACGACAGGAGTTGGGAGGAACGGCTCGAGACGAGCGCTCACGGCCACGGGGCCGGCCCCCGGGCCCCCGCCCCCGTGCGGCGTGGCGAACGTCTTGTGGGTGTTCATGTGCACGATGTCGAACCCCATGTCGCCGGGACGAGCCCGCCCCATGATGGCGTTGAGGTTCGCGCCGTCGTAATAGAGGAGTGCCCCTACCCTGTGCATCGCCGCCGCGACGCCTTCGATCTCCTCCTCGAACAGTCCCAGCGTGTTCGGATTCGTCAGCATCAGCCCCGCGACGTCCCCGTCGACCAGCCCCTGGAGCGCCGCGAGGTCGACCAAGCCGCGTCGGTCGGACGGGACCTGGACGGCCCGGTAGCCGGAAAGCGTGACACTGGCCGGGTTCGTGCCGTGGGCGGAGTCGGGGATGATGATCTTCGTCCGCGGGTTCCCGTTCTTCGTGTGAAAGGCCCGCATGATCATGAGTCCCGTCAGTTCGCCGGACGCTCCCGCGGGTGGCTGGAAGGTGGCCCGAGCCATTCCCGTGATCTCGCACAGGGCTCGCTCCAGGCGCCACAGGAGCTCCAGCGCTCCCTGCAGGGTCTCCTCGGGCTGGTGCGGGTGCAGGCGCTGGAACCCGGCCAGGGCCGCGACGGTCTCGGCCACCTTCGGGTTGTACTTCATCGAGCAGGACCCGAGCGGATAGAACCCGGTATCGACCCCGTAATTGATCTGGGACAGGCGGGTGAAATGTCGCACGATGTCGGTCTCTGAAACCTCGGGAAGATCTGCCGTCTGCCGGCGTCGGTGCGCGTCGGAAACGTCCGCGCCGGGGACGTCGAGCTCGGGGAGCGACCACGCCCTCCTCCCCGACCGGGACCGCTCCTTGAGGGTGCGCAGGGCGATGGCCGGACCATCCCGCCGGACCGGCGCGCCGGTCACGAGAGAGCCTCCCCGAAAGCCTTGACGAGACGGTCGATCTCCTCACGGGTCCGGCGCTCGGTCACCGAGACCAGGAGCCCCTCCTCCCCCACCGCCGGGCCGACCAGGAACCCTGCCTCGAGCAACTTCCGTTGCACCTGCCGAGCGGGAACGTCCGCGCGCACGACGAACTCCTTGAAGAACTCGGCGCCCGGCCACATGAGCTCGGCGGCGGTGAGGTCCGAGATCCGTTCAGCTGTGTAACGGGCCTTGGCCACGCATTGCCGGCCCAGCTCGGCGAGGCCATCCGGCCCGAGCCAGGCCAGGTAGACGGTGGCCGCCACGGCCATGAGGGTCTGGTTCGTGCAGATGTTCGACGTCGCCCGCTCCCGGCGGATGTGCTGCTCGCGGGCCTGGAGCGTGAGGACGAAGCCGCGCCGACCGTCCACGTCGACGGTCTCGCCGACGATCCGGCCCGGCATCCGGCGAAGGTCGGCGGAGCGGGCTGCGATGACGCCGAGGTATGGACCTCCGTAGCTCAGGTGGTTCCCCAGCCCCTGCCCCTCGCCGACGGCGACGTCGGCGCCGAGCTGACCGGGAGGGGCGAGAATCCCGAGCGACAACGGATCGAACACGTGGATGGCCCGGGCCCCCGCGGTTTGCGCCGCTTCGAACACCGCCGAGGCCGGCTCCAGGTTGCCGAAGAAGTTCGGGTGCTGCACGACCACGGCGGCCACGTCGTCCCCAACGCGAGGAATGGCCGTCACTCCCCCTGGTGCAGGGATCGTCTCCACCGTGAAGTGCTCGCCGGCTCCGTACGTTCGAAGGGTCTCCAGATACCGCCGGTCTACCGCTTCGGACAGCAGGACCCGGGTTCTCGCGGTCGCCCCGGTCGACATGTGGACCGCTTCCACCAGGGCGGTGGGACCGTCGTACAGGGAGGCGTTCGACACCTCGAGCCCGGTCAAGGCGCAGATCATCGACTGGTACTCGAACAGCGACTGCAGGATGCCTTGGGACAGCTCCGGCTGGTAGGGCGTGTAGGACGTGTACAGCTCCGAGCGCCCGGCCAGCGCCCACACCACCGCCGGCACGTAGTGGTCGTAGGCTCCGCCGCCGGCGAAGCACACCAGGTCGTCGGCGTGGCGGTTCCTTCCTGCCAGCCGCCGCATCTCGGACACGAGCTCCATCTCCGAGATGCCTTCGGGAACGGAGAGCTCGCCCTTCAGGCGAAGTTTCGGCGGGATGTGGGAGAACAGCTCGTCGATGGAGGAAAGTCCGCAGGCCACGAGCATGGCCTGCACGTCGTCGTCGGTGTGGGGGGCGAACCGCACGCGGTCAGTTTACATTCGGCCGGCCGCTCCCCTACCCCGCCGCGCGGTGGTCGTCGAGGCCGTACTTGGTGACGAGTGAGAGGTAGTCCCGCTGGTAGAAGATCTTGCACCGGACCTCGGGATAGAGCTCCCGGAGTCGGCGGACCTTCCGGTTCTTCTTCGTCACGAGCTTCTGGTTCAGCGTCGTGATCTCGATGTAGAGGTCATAGGCCGGCAGGTAGAAGTCCGGCGTGAACCGCTGGATGACATTGCCGTCCCCGTCCCACTCCAGGTCGAACGAGGTCGGTTCGTACTGCCATTCGATCTGATAGAAGTCGAGCAGCCGGGCGAACTGGCGCTCGCTCGCGTGGGCAAATGGGACGGTGTCGCTGGGGAGGGGTTCAGGCGGACGGGTGGGCCGCTTCGGGCTCAAGCCCCTCCTGCCCGGGCCAAAGCCGTCGCCCGCCCTTCGCGCTTTCGCACTGAGGTCGACAGCTCCTCCCACACCTTGTCGAGCGCGATAGCGAAGACGCCCTGACCTCGCTTCACCAGGTCGATGATCTCGTTTTCCGACTGGCAGGCGTAGATCCGGTTACCGTCCGACGCGAGGGTCATGGTCGATGGCTGCGTCCCCATGTGGTCCCGCATGTAGAAGACGGCTCGACGGACCTTCTGGAGGGAGACCCCCGTGTCGAGGAGCTTCTTGATCACCCGGAGCTGGACGAGGTCACGGAAGGAGTACAACCGCTGGGTCCCCGAGCCGCCCGCTTCCCGCACGCTTGGCGTGACCAGGCCGGTTCGGGCCCAGTAGTCGAGCTGTCGGTAGGAAATCCCAACCAGCTTGCAGACGTCTGGGACGCGATATCCGTCTGACTCGGCCATGACAGCTCCGTAATTACGGGGACGTAAGAAAGGCTACCATGGCGTCGCGGCGTGTCAACGACGAACGCCCGACCAGGCCCATCGGTCGTCGGCCGTGGGCGGCCCATGGTCCGGGGTTGCCGTCGTGGCCTCGTCGAGGACGACCGTCCAAACGCAGATGGCGAAGGCCGCGAACAGCGAGGCCATGCCGAACCAACGAACCGCCGCGGCGATCGCGCCAGCTCTGTCCAGCGCGTTGAAGTGTTCGGGACCGAGGATCGTGGCCCAGTCGTGCTCTCCCCCGATCAGTTGGAGGCGCTGGTAAGGCGCGTCCGCGATGTACACGGCCACGTCGTTCGCCGATGTCGCAGCCCAGGCCAGGCAAAGCGTTCCACCCAGTCGGTCTTTCTGCAGGAAGAGGAAGTACGCCGCCAGGCCGACCGGCACCGCGATCTGGGCCCCGGACCCGGCCGCGAGCATGACGACCTCCGGGAAGGGACGCGTCACCAGATGGCCGAGCTCGTGAAAGCCCAGATCCACCAGCGAGAGGAGGGGCACCTGGGCCTTTCGCACGAAGGCGATCCAGGCGAACAGGACACACACGGCGACGCCGATCGCGTACTTCCACCGTCGCCACGAGGGGCCGCCCATGCCGATGAGATCGGCAGGACTCTTCGAGCACGTGAGGGCCCGCTAGGCGAAGTCCTCCGGACTCACGTGGTCCAGGAACTCCCGGAACTTCTCGACCTCCTGTTCCTCGTCGTCGCGGATCACGATGGAGGCCTCCGTGAGGACCTCCTCGTTGGCGAAGATGGGAACGTTCACCCGCACGGCCAAGGCGATCGCGTCACTGGGCCGGGAAGAGATCTCGTAGCGGGTCCCGTTCTGGGACATCTCGATGATCGCGTAGAACGTTCCTTCCTTGAGCTCGGTGATGACGATGCGCTCGATCCGCACGCCGAGCTCTTCCAGGACGTTCTTCATGAGGTCGTGGGTCATCGGCCGGGCCGTCACGATCCCCTGAAGGGCAAAGGCGATAGCGGTGGCTTCCATTGCCCCGATCCAAATAGGCAGGTACCGTTCCCCGCCTCGCTCCTGCAACAGCACGATCGGCTGGTTGGTGGGGAGTTCCACCCGAACGCCGACGAGGTTCATCTCGATCATGGGTCTTCCAACCGACTGTACCCACAGACCCTCAGAGCGGCAACTGCGCCTTCGAAAAAACGTCAGGAGGGCGTGCGTTCGCCAGTCTTCTCGACCTTCTCCGCGTTCCTGGCCGCGAGAAGCGGCGCCAGCAGATCGGGGTCGTCGGTCAGCGCCGTTTGATCGTCCACGGCCACGATCAGAGGGAGGTTCCGGTACCGTTCCTCGTGGTCGAGCCCATAGCCCACGACGAACCGGTCCGGACATTCGAACCCACGGTATTTGATCTCCACCGGGAGGATGCGGCGGACCGTCTTGTCCAGGAGCGCGCACACCTCCAGGGAAGCGGGCTGTCGGGCTCGAAGGGTGGCCAGCAGGTAGGAGATCGTCAGCCCGGTGTCGATGATGTCCTCCACCACGATGACGTCCTCTCCCCCGATGTCCTGGTCCAGGTCCTTCAGGATCCGGACCACGCCTCCCGATGCCTCGGAGTCAGACCCGTAGGAGGAGATCGACATGAAGTCGACCCGGACCGGCAGGTCGATCGCCCGGAACAGGTCGGCGAGGAAGACCACCGCCCCTTTCAGCATGGTCACCAGCACCGGGGAACGGCCCGCGTAGTCGCGGGCGATGGCACGGCCTAGGTCGGCGACCCGGCTTTGGATCTGTTCCTCGGAGAACAGAATGGCGGCGGCTGGCACCTGGGTGGATTATAGGAACGGTCCCAAGACCGCTTGGATCAGCACGCTGAGAGCGCGCAGGCCCCGCTCCAGCGGGGTGGCCGGACGGCTCGGGTCAGGAGGCGGGGGCTGGGGAGGGGATCCGGTCACGGTCGCCGAGGCGATCGCCGGGACCACGCCGGCTCTTCGGCCGGCCACTTCCACCACCACCCGCCCCACCCGGTCCCCGGCCGTGATGGGGAGCCGGAGGGAGCGGTCCGGGGAAAAGGAGATGGTGGTCTTCTCGGCCTGGTCGTTCCGCACGAGGCGGAGCAGCGTCGCGCCCGCCACGACAGGCACAGCCATGCCCTCCACCGTCACCGGGCCCACCGGGTCCCCCACATGGATCAACGTGCGCTCGGCGAACGCAGCGAACCCATAGTTCAAGAGCGCCGCTCCGTCGTTGAACACACCGCCGTCCTCCGGTCCGGTTGCTCCGAGGACCACTGCCACCAGACGCGTCCCTCCTCGGTCGGCGGCTGCGATGAGGCAGTGTCCTGCCGGCGTCGTGAAGCCGGTCTTGACGCCGATGGCCCCCGGGTAGAGCCACAGCAGGACGTTCCGGTTCTGGATGTGGCGGGGTGGGGCGGAGGGCGCAGGGACGTCGTGAAATCTCGTCCGGACGATCTGCTCGAACAGCGTGCTCTGATAGGCAGCGCGGGCGACGGTCGCCAGGTCTCGTGCGGAGGACACCCCCCCGTTGTCCAGACCGGATGGACCAGTGAACCGGCTGTGAGACAGCTTCATCCGCGCGGCTTGCCGGTTCATCATGGCGACGAAGCCCGGAACGGTCCGGCCCACGTGTTCAGCCAGCGCGACCGCAGCATCGTTCGACGATTGGACGAGCAGCCCGAACAAGAGCTCGCGCACCGTGATGCGCTCCCCCACCCGCAACCCCAGCACCGAGCCCGACTGGGAGGCTGCCGTCCCGTCCACCACCACCGTGTCGCCGGGCTTCGTCCTGGAGAGCACGACCAGAGCGGTCATGACCTTCGTCAGGCTGGCGATGGGCCGGCGCCCGTCGGGCGCTTTGGCGAAAAGCACCTGGCCGGTACCGAGATCTTCGAGGATGGCCGAAGGCGCGCCGAGGGGCGGCGGGGTCAGCGACGGGCGGGGCGTGGTGAGAGCCGTGGGGAACGGCGAAGGGGAGCCGTTCGGAGGGACCGGGGTAGGCGGAGGAGTCGACGCCGCCCAAGCCGGATCTGGCCGTGGTCCGAGCTGCTGCAAGATGACGGCGAGCGAGAAGAGCGTCGCAAGGACGAAAGCCCCCGACCGGATGCTGGGGCGGCGCATCCTCGCCTTTCGGCTAGGAACTCTGGAGGTACTGGCGCAGGTTGGAGCGGAGCAGCGCCTGCTTGAGCTTCCGTGAGAGCCCGGCCAGCTCGC
>VAYC01000074.1 GCA_005885025.1 Actinomycetota bacterium
CCGAGGTCGGGCTGGAGCAGGACCAAAAGGGAGACGCCGCCGACGATGAGAAACAGCGGCAGCATCCACCGCAGTGGTTCCACCTCCAACCGGTCGACGTTCGCGGAAAGGATCGAAGCGGCCGCTGCGACGACGGCGAACTTTGCGAGCTCCGACGGCTGGAGCGAGAACGGTCCGACCTGGATCCACCGCGCAGCGCCCCCCACCACGGTGCCGGCGCCGGGATGTAGGACGAGCGCCAACAGGACGACGGACACAGCGAGCATCGGAGCCCAGGCCCGTTTCCACGCCCGGTACGGAAGCTTGGCCGCGCCCAGCAGGGCGACCGAACCCATCGCCGCATACAACAGCTGCCGCTTGAAGAACAGGAAGCTCGATCCGTAAGCGGCGAACGCCGACACCGAGCTCGCCGACAGGACCATGACCAGACCGATCGTGGTGAGCGAGGCCGTCGACAACGAGGCGGTGGCCAGCACCCGTCGAGCGCTCCGCTCCGCCCGGGCTCGAGCGACGGCCGGGGCCACCTCGCCCGGCCGGACCACCCGAAGCCGGGGGCGAGTCGACATGATGGCCTCGCTACGCATGACTACGCCTTCGGATCGGCCCCGACCTGCGGGCCCTCGCGGCCACCGCTCGGGCGGCGGCGGCGAAGCGGTCCCCACGCTCCCGATAGTCGCGGAACATGTCCTGGCTGGCGCACGCCGGGGCGAGGATGACGGTCCCACGCCGCGGCGCCGAGCGGTAAGCGGACTCCACCGCTTCCTCCATGGTTGCGGCCACCGTGACCGGGACCGACAACCCCTCGAAGATCCGGACCAGGGCCGGGGCCGACTCTCCGATCGCCACGACGGCCGCCAGCTTCGGCGCTGCGCTCGCCAGCGGCGAGAGGTCGACACCCTTGGCCTGACCGCCGGCGATCAGGACGGCATCGGTGAGGCTCTCCAACGCGGCCAGGGCGGCGTGCGGGTTGGTGGCCTTCGAGTCATCGACGAAGCGCACGGAGCCGGCCTTCGCCACCACGGCGCCCCGGTGCGGGAGCGGAGCGAAGGACCCGATGGTGTCCCGCATCGCCTGCTGGGGAACCCCGAAGGCGCTTGCGGCGGCCGCGGCGGCGGCGGTATTGCTGAGGAAGGCTCGCCCCGAGCCGAGTGGCTTGCCGAGGAGCGTCCCGTCGCCGGCCACGACTCGCCCATCGACGACTCCGACGTCGCCTTCGCCCGGACTCCCCCACCGGAACCACCGAGTCTCGCAGGGCGCCTGCTCCGAGATCCCTGCCGCGGTGGGGTCGTCCCGGTTCCCGATGTGGATGTCCCCCGCCCCCTGGTGGGCGTAGATCATCGCTTTCGCCGCGGCGTAGGCCTCGAGCGTGCCGTGCCAGTCGAGGTGGTCGGGGGCCACATTGAGGAGGACCGAGACCTCGGGATGGAAGCTCTCTTGGAACGCCAGCTGGAACGAGGAGGCCTCCACCGCCAGCGCGTCGAGGCCTTCCTCCCGCGCCGCGAGCGAGAAGGGATATCCAACGTTGCCGCACGCTCGCGCGACCACGCCGGCGGCCCGCATCATCGCGGCCACCATCTCGGTGGTCGTGGTCTTCCCGTTCGTCCCGGTGACACCGACGTAGGGGACCCGGCACAATCGGGCGCCCAGCTCGAGCTCGCTCCACACCGGCAGTGCCCGCTCTCTGGCCCAGGCCATGACCGGCGAGGCTTGCGGCACACCAGGGCTCACCACGACGAGCGACGCGCCGTCCAGGTGCTCGGGCCGGTGCCCTCCCGCCAGCAGCTCGAAGCGAGCGTCGGCGGGACCCGATGCGCCGTCCGGTGTCGCCAGCGCTTCCAGCGGGCGGGCTTCCGTGGCGCGGACCAGGGCCCCTTCCGCCAGCAGCACTTCGGCGGCGGCGCGGCCGCTGACTCCGTAGCCGACGACCACCACCATCTGCCCACGGAGGTTCGCGCTCATACCGTGCCGCCCCGGGCCAGGAAATCGGCATAGAACAGGCCCAATCCAAAGGCGACGGCCAGGCCGGCCAGGATCCAGAAGCGAACGATCACGGTGAACTCGGGCCACCCCAACAATTCGAAGTGGTGGTGGATGGGGGTCATTCGAAACACCCGGCGTTTGGTGATGCGAAACGCCGCGACCTGGAGGATGACCGAGGTGGTCTCCAGGACGAACAGGCCGCCCAGGATCACCAACAGGAGCTGGGTCTCGGTCATGATGGCCAGGGCGGCGAGAAGCCCACCCAGGGCCAGTGACCCGGTATCTCCCATGAAGATCTTGGCCGGAGCCGCGTTCCACCACAGGAACCCCGCAACCGAGCCCATCGCGCCCGCCGCCACGATGGCCACGTCGAGGGCCGGGACCACGCGGATGCCGTAGCAGCCCGGCTCGAGCCCTGCGATCTGGCAGGAGTGACGGGCCTCCCAGAACGAGATGACGACGTAGGCGGCAAGCACGAGGACGGCCGAGCCCGACGCCAACCCGTCGAGCCCATCGGTGAGGTTCACGGCGTTGGACGACGCAGCCACCATCACGAACACCCAGATGTAGAAGCCAACCCCCAGGCGGAGGCCGGTCAGGGGGCGGATGAAGGAGATGTCGGTAGTGACATGGGAAAAGTGGACCGCGGCAAGCGCGAACCCTACGGCCACCAGGGCCTGTCCGACGATCTTCGTGATCTTGTTCAGACCGAGGGACCGTTGCCGCCAGATCTTCAGCAGGTCGTCGAGGGCACCCACGATCCCCAAGCCGACCGCCGCCGCAAGTACCGCCAGGCCCGCGCGCGTGAACGGCGTCCGGACCCTGGCCGCGAAGTAGGCCACGACCATCCCCCCGATGATCACGATCCCGCCCATGGTCGGAGTCCCCATCTTCTCGAGGTGCCCCTGTGGGCCGTCCTCGCGGATGCGCTGGCCCCATCCCCAGGCCCGGAACAGGCGGATGGCGATGGGCGTCCCGAGCAGCGCCGCAAGCAGACCGGTGGCGGCCGCGACCAGGATCGGCGTCACCGAGCGGCCTCCTTCGCCGGACGATCGAGCGCCGCTTGCAGCGCGTCGGCCACTCGTTCGAGGCGGGCCACCCGCGACGCCTTGACCAGGACGAGGTCCCCGGGTCGCACGATTGACAGGACGGCCTTCGTCGCCTGGACGACGTCGTCGCACGCCACGACTGCGTCCGGCGGGATGCCCTCTCGCCGGGCGGCCGCTCCGATCAACCGGGCGTCCGGCCCGACCACCACCAGGACGTCGATCCCCAGCCGCGCCACCAGCTCCCCGATGCGCTCGTGCTCTTCGTCGGCGATGGGGCCGAGCTCCGCCATCTGCCCGAGCACCGCGATGCATCGGCCCGAACCGGCCATCCAACGGATCGCCCGTAGCGCGGCCGCCGTCGAGGTCGGGTTGGCGTTGTAGGCGTCGTTGACGATGCGCACCCCGCCGGCCTCCGCGGTCTGCATCCGCCCGCCCGTCATCGGCGCCGCCCCGAGCGCCTGGGCGGAGCTCTCGACCGGCACGCCCAGCACCCATCCCACGGCGGCAGCGGCCAGCGCGTTGCCGACCATGTGTTCTCCCGGCACCGAGAGCAGCACTGGTGCGGATCCGTCCGGCGTGCGCAGCACGAACCCGGCCTGTCCGGTCCCGCGGTGGAGATCGATCGACTCTGCGGACACGTCCGCTGCCCGAGCGGTCCCGAACAGCACGACCCTCGCTCTGGTTCTGTCCGCGTAGGAACGAACCACCGGATCATCGGCGTTCAGAACGGCCACCCCGCCGGCAGGGAGCGCTTCCGGAAGCTCGGCCTTCGCATCGCGCAGGACGTCCCGCGAGCCGAAGAGCGCCATGTGGGCCTCGCCCACGTTGGTCACGACGCCCACTGTGGGTGAGGCCACCTCGCACAGGAGGCGGATGTGGCCGGGCCCGCGGCTGCCCATCTCGCACACGACTGCCTCGGTTCCTTCATCGGCCCGAAGGAGCGTGAGCGGGAGCCCCACCTCGTTGTTGAACGACGCCGGGCTGGCCACCACACGGAACCGCCGGCCGAGAACCGCGGCGGTGAGGTCCTTGGTCATGGTCTTCCCGGTCGAGCCGGTGATGCCGACGACCTGCACGGAGAGCGCGGATCGTTCGTCCCGGGCCAATCGGAGCAGCGCCGCGCCGGGATCTGCGACCCGGACGGTCGGTTCGGCCGCTCCTCGCCAGCCTCGCCGGATCATGGCGGCGGACGCCCCGTGGGCCAGGGCGTCTGCGACGAAGTCGTGCCCGTCGGCCTGCTCGCCCGGCAGGGCCACGAACAGGTCCCCGCCTCCGGCCAGCCGGCTATCCACCGCCGCCCCGCGGACGGTCACTTCCCCATCGCCCCGCACCGAGCCGTCGACGGCCGCAGCCACCTGATCCAGTGACCGCGGCCTCATGGATTCACCTGCAGGAGCGCCGCGATCTCTTCGGTGGCCACCACCCGGTCGTCGAAAGGGATCGTCCGGACCCGGAACTCCTGGCCGGTCTCGTGACCCTTCCCCGCGATCAGCAGGACGTCCCCTGGCCGGGTCTCCCTCAGCGCCGTTCGGATCGCCGCTCGCCGATCAGGTTCCACCACGAAGGGGCCCCCGCCCCGCCGGGCCCCCGGCTCGATCTCGGAGATGATCTCCAGGGGTTCCTCGGATCGCGGGTTGTCGCTCGTCAGGATCGACAGATCCGCCAGCCGCGTGGCGACCTCTCCCATCACCGGACGCTTGCTTCGGTCCCGGTCGCCCCCGCACCCGAACACCACGATGAGCCGCCCCACCGTCAACCCCCTGGCGGCAATCAACGCGTTCTGAAGGCTGTCAGGCGTGTGGGCGTAATCGACGAGCACGGTGAACCCCTGCCCGGCCTCGACGGGCTCCAGCCGGCCCGGCACTCCGGCGAGCGCAGCCAGGCCCTCCTCGACAGCCTCACCGTCGATGCCCACCTCACGCGCCGCGGCGAGCGCTCCAAGGCAGTTGTAGACGTTGAAGGTTCCCCTCAACCTCGAGCGGTAGCGCCGACCGTCCACGGTGAAGCCGATACCTGAAGTAGAGACTTCCACATCCGTGGCCCTCAGGTCGGACCCCTGCTCGAGACCGAAGGTCAGCGTGGGGATCTCGACCTGCCCGATCAGGCGGCGTCCCTCGGGCGAGTCGTTGTTCACGACGGCTCGGTAGGACAGCTCCGGGGTGAAGAGTCGGGCCTTGGCCGCGAAGTACTCCTCGATGGTCCCGTGGTAGTCGAGGTGGTCCTGGGACAGGTTCGTGAACACCGCACAGGCAAAACGAGATCCGTCCACACGGTGCTGCTGAAGCCCGTGCGAGGAAACCTCCATGGCCGCCGCCCGAACACCTTCCTCGACCATCTGGGCCAGAAGCCGCTGGAGGTCGGTGGCCTCCGGGGTGGTTCGTTCGAAGGGCATCGGCCGGCCGTCGATCCGGACCCCGGTCGTCCCGATGACCCCGGGCACCAGCCCCGCTGAGCGAAAGATGGATTCGAGTAAGTACGTCGTGGTGGTCTTCCCGTTGGTACCGGTGACGCCGACCAGCGTCAATCGGTCGGCCGGGCGGTCGAAGAACCGTGCCGCCATGGGACCCATGGCTTCGCGCGTCGCAGGGACCAGGACCTGAGGACAATCGACGTCGAGCCATCGCTCCCCGACGACGGCCGAGCCCCCGCTTCGGCAGACTTCGGCGGCGAACCGGTGGCCATCGGCCTTCGCGCCCTGGACGCAGAAAAACAGCCAGCCCGGCCGGACCTCGGAGCTTCGATACGTGATGCCGGTGACGGCGACGGCCTCGTCACCTCGCACCCGTGCTTCCGGGACCGCGGCCACGAGCTCGGCGAGCGGCTTGTTTCGGGCAGCTTCAGGACGATTGGTCGCCACGATGGATGAGCGAGAGCCGGCTATGAATGAGCCCCCGGACGAAGCGTCGGGGGCCCGGAGCAACGGCGATTCTAGCATGGCCCTCTCGCCCTTAACCGACCGTACGGATAGCGTGGGGCGGCAGCGGGAGCTTGTGGGCGGGCGCCACCCGCAGCCGGGCCAGGGCGAACCGGGCCACCTCGCGGAACAGCGGCGCCGCGGCCACTCCTCCATACACCGTGGCGGGCTCGTCGAGCACTGCGGCCACCACCAGTGCGGGGTGGGCGGCTGGGGCGAACCCGATGAACGAAGCGATGTACTTCCCCACCTCGTAACCGGTCCCGTCGGGTCTCACCTTCCGGGCTGTTCCGGTCTTTCCGGCCACCCAATAGCCAGGGATCTGGGCCTGGGTCCCGGTCCCCACGTCGACGGCGTAAGCGAGCATTCCGGTGAGCGCCTTCGCCGTCTCGGTGGAGACGACGCGCCTGGTCAACGAGCCCTGAGCCGGCCGGAAGGCGCCGTCGGGGCCCACGATCCCCCGGAGGAGCCGGGGCCGAACCCACACCCCCCCGTTGGCGATGGTCGCGTAGACCGAGGCCATCTGCAGCGGCGTGACGGCGATGCCCTGGCCGATCGGGATCGTCCCCATGCTCGTCCCGGACCAGTGGCGAGGCGGCGGGAGCAGTCCCGCCGACTCCCCTGGGAACCCAAGTCCCGTGGTCCGGGTGAGGCCGAAGCGCTGGAGGTAGTCGTACAGGAGATTCGGGCCGAGGCGTTCGGCCACCTGGATCGTCCCCACGTTGCTGGAGTAGGCCAGGATGTCGCCCAGCGTCATCAGCTGAGGGGGATGGGCATGAGTGTCACGAAAGACTTTGGTGTAGAGCTGATAGTGATCCGAGACCTTCAACCTCTGGTTGAGCTTCAAGTAGCCCTCTTGCAGAGCCGCTGCCGCCGTCACGATCTTGTTGACGGATCCGGGCTCGTACGCGTCGGTGACTCCCCGGTTGCGGATCGAACTCCACGAAGCCTTGGTGAACTGGTTCGGGTCGAACCACGGTGAGTCCGCCATCGCCAGGATCTCCCCCGTCGCGGGGTTCAACACGACGATCGTTCCACCCCTCGCGTGGTTGGCCTTCACGGCGGCCTCAAGGGAGGCCTGGGCCCGGAACTGGATCTGGCGGTCGATCGTGAGGATCAGGTCATCACCGGGGACGGGCGGGACGTCGACGTTCTCGCCTTGGGGGATGAGGACCCCACGCGGGTCCGCTTCGACGACCTCGTGCCCGGGGCGGCCGGCGAGGAGCGATTGGTATTCCTGCTCCAGCCCGGCCAGGCCCTTGCCGTCCACTCCGACGAAGCCGAGTACCTGAGGTGCGAGCGCTCCACCCGGGTAATACCGCTTGCTCTCGGGGAGGAACCCGATGCCCGGCAGGTCTTGCCGCTCCAGGGTCGCCGCCTTCGCGGGATCGACGCCACGGGCAAGATAGACGAATGGGTCCGACTTCTTGAATGCGGCGCGCACGGCCGCGGGATCCAGCCCCAGCGCCTCCGCCACCTTTCGCGCTTCTTTCGGCGGATCGCTCACCAGTTCCGGTCGCGCGTACACAGCCCTCGCCGGGAGCGACAGGGCCACCTCTTGGCCGTTCCGGTCGAAGATCGACCCCCGCGACGCCGGCAGATCGATCGTCCGAACCCGCTGATCCCAGGCCAGGGTCCGGTAGGCGTGGGCGTCTCGAACCTGGAGTTGCACGAGCCGGACCAGGATGGCCGAAAGACCGAGCACGAGGACGGCGAAGAGCGCCACCAAGCGCCGGCGCGCCCCTGCGGTCGAACCCTTCCGGCGAGTCCCGCCCCTCCCCCTTCGTTTCCGGGCAGAGATCGCGGCGCTGCCGACGGTCACGGCCGGCCTCGCACGGCGAGAGTGTGCAGCTGGCCCGGATCCGGAAGCCGGTAGCCGAGGCGCCGGGCTTCCCGGGCGATGCGGTTGGGGGCAGACAGCTGTGCGACCTCGAGTTGCATCTGGCCCGAGGCCTGGGCCAGTTCGGCGTTCCTCCGAGTCAATTCCTGCAGCCGAAACGAGTTCTGCGCGACGAGCGCCTGCACGCTGACCACTGCGACGACCAACGACCCAACCAGGGCGAAACACGCGATCAGGAAGGGCACGCGCCGAGACCGAGGAGGTCGCGGCGGCCGGACCAGCCGAAGGCGCGCGCGACGGCGCTTCGAGCCATGGTCCGAATGACGAGTGCGCCGAGAGGTCATGCTGCAGCGCCCGATACGCGTTCGGCGGCTCGCAGGCGGGCGCTCCGAGCCCGCGGGTTTTCGGCCGCCTCGTGCGACGAAGCTCGAATCGGCTTCTTCGAAAGCGACAACAGGTTCGCCTCCGAGGCGATGAACCGCTTCACGATGCGGTCTTCCAACGAGTGGTACGAGAGCACCACGAGGCGCCCGCCCACCTCGAGGAGGCTTGCTGCTTGAGGAAGGGAAGCAGCAAGCTCCTCGAGTTCCCCGTTGACCTCGATGCGCAACGCCTGAAACGTTCGCCGGGCGGGATGGGGTCCTCCTCTTCGCCGGGGCACCGACCCAGCTACGATCGCGGCGAGCTCATCCGTGGTCGCGATCGGTCGGCGCTCCCGGGCTCGGACGACGGCGCGGGCGATCCGTCTTGCGAACCGCTCTTCTCCGAACTCCGCGATGACGCGGGTGAGGTCCTCTTTCCGGTAGCGGTTGACGACATCCGCTGCGGAGAGCCCGCTCTCCGCTTGGTGCATCCGCATGTCGAGCGGTCCGGATGTCCGGTAGCCGAAACCCCTTTCCGGATCGTCGAGCTGCATCGAGGAAACGCCCAGATCGAACAGGACACCTCCCGCGCGATCGACACCAGAGGCGACAGCAGCCTCCGCCAAGCGAGAGAACGGCGACAGCGCGGTTCGGAAGCGGCCGCCGAATTCGGACAGCCGAGCCGTAGCGATCCGCAACGCGGACGGGTCCTGGTCCACGCCCAGGACCGTCCCCACTCCGGACCGGAGCAGGGCCTCAGCGTGGCCCCCCGCGCCCACGGTCGCATCGATGACGACCGCCTTGCCGGCTAAGAGTTTCACGACCTCAGATGCGAGCGCCGGCCGGTGGGGGCTATCCAAGCACCCGGACGGCCAGGAGCCCCAACCCGACGTAGCTGGCCACGATCGCGGCCATCAGCCCCATCAGGTAGAAGCTCTGCCGGATCTCGGAGATCAGCGGTCCCTTCATCGCACGTGCTCCTCTCTGTCGCTTCGACCCCGGTTGGGTTCGATCAGCCGTGCTGTGGGTCCAGCGTTCCCCCGGTGTAGGCGCCGGCGTGCTGCTGCTCGTACCGGTCCCACATCGAGCTGGGCCAGATCTCCAGCCAGTCAGAGACGCCGATCACCACGGCGTCTCGTCCCAGCCCGACCTGCGATCGCAGCTTCTGCGGGATGACCAGGCGGCCCTGGCCGTCCAGGTCGACGCGCTCAGCGTTCCCGAAGAACATCCGGGCCCGGGCCCGGGCCACCTGGCCGGCAGCTCCCTGGGACCGGAGCTCCTCACGGCGGCGATCCCACTCAACCCGAGGAAAGGCGTAGAGGCACCCGTCCTCACCGAGGGTCAGGTAGACCCCGTCCGAGTACGGCTCCCTGAACTTGGCCGGAAGGGCCACCCGGCCCTTCGTGTCGAGCTGATAGCGGTGCTGGCCGAGCAATTCAGCCACGGGGCGCCCTTCTCCTCCACTGAGCTCCACGTTTATGCCACTAGCACTCCACCACGTCAAGATGCTCGGCAAAGAAAGAAGGAGGCTTGAGGGGGGCAGAAGGCCGCCGCCAGGGCGGCTGGGTCACCGGGGAGGTCGGGCCGGAGGCTCTACAGAAAGGCTTCCCACTCGGGCTCGAGGCGACCGAGCGAGAGCCGCAGACCGTCCTTCGGAGCAAAGGGTTCGTGAAGGAGACGCAGCCCGACTTCCGAGGGGAGCCGGTTCTCCTTTCGAGAGTTGCATCGCCGGCATGCCGCCACGACGTTCTCCCAGACGTGCTCGCCGCCTCGGGACTTCGGCATCACGTGGTCCACGTTCTCCGCGGTGGCCCCGCAGTACTGGCAGGTCCAGCCATCCCGGGCGAACACTGCACGCCTGGTCAACGCGGCCTGCGCTCGATAGGGCACGCGAACGAAGTACCGCAGGCGAACGACGGAGGGTGCGGGTAGTTCGAGATGCTCAGACCGAAACACGATCCCGTTGGACGCAACGATGTCGGCCTTCTCCTTCAGCACGAGGACGACCGCCCTTCGGGCCGGCACGACCGCGAGGGGGTGCTCCGTCGCGTTGAGGACAAGGGATCTACCCACTGGAACCCGGGGCGAGTATAACAACGGCGCATGCAACCTCCGGGAGTCCGGTCGAAGGCCCGCCCGGTCCCGGTGCTTGACATCGTGGTCTTACATGCGTGTAATTCTGGGCCAGGGAAGACGGCTGCACTCCGTCAGCGAAGAAGGTCGCCCGACTGGGCTCGCGCTCATCGGTGAGCCCAGTCCAACTTGAGGGGCCGCGCGGGGCGTCTTTCAGGTAACAGGGCGGAGTGGTACCGTCTTCCCTCTTTCGCTCGGTCCCGCGTTCGCGCCACACCCAGGAACCGTTTGCTTGGGTTGGCCGTCTGCTCGGTGGTGGGCCGGCCTCAGGACGAGTGGCTGTGAGGTTGCAGGGACGCGGGAAAAACCGTCGCAGGCTGCTTCTCGTATTGGGAGGATAAGATGGCTGATCTGGTTGAGCCCGGAGGGGTCGTGGTCGCGCGCAGGGAAGCAGGCGAGTGGGAGCAATTCGCTTCTGCCTTCTCACGTGTTGCCGACAACGTCAGACAAGTCATTCAGGGAAAGGAGCAGGAGGTCCGTCTCGCCCTGGTCTGCCTCGTGGCAGAGGGGCACCTCCTGATAGAGGACGTCCCAGGGGTGGGCAAGACCATGCTGGCCAAGTCGATGGCGAGGTCCATCGACTGCTCGTTCCGCAGGATCCAGTTCACCCCCGATCTCCTGCCGACCGACGTCACGGGGGTGAACGTCTATAACCAGGAGCGCGGTGATTTCGAGTTCAAGCCCGGCGCGATTTTCGCCAACATCGTCCTCGGCGACGAGATCAACCGGGCCAGCCCCAAGACGCAGTCGGCGCTTCTGGAGAGCATGGAGGAACGCCAGGTCACCGTGGACGGCGTCACCTATCACCTCGGCGTCCCGTTCATGGTCGTCGCCACCCAGAACCCGATCGAGCACGAGGGCACGTATCCGCTGCCCGAGGCCCAGCTGGACCGGTTCATGATGCGGCTCTCGATCGGATATCCGAGCGCGGAATCCGAAGCCAGCATCCTCTCCACCCACGGCGTGGCCTCGACGCTCGAGGACATCGAGGCGGTCACCGACGCCCAGGGGATCTCCGAGATGATCGAGATGGCGCGCGAGGTCCACGTGGCCCAGGCCATCCTCCGCTACATCGTGACGTTGGCCGAAGCGACCAGGCGCCACCCAGACGTGTATCTGGGCGCCAGCCCGCGGGCGTCGATCATGCTCCTGCGAGCAGCGCGCTCACTCGCGGCCTCGGATGGACGGGACTACGTGATCCCCGATGACGTGAAGGCGCTCGTGGTCCCCGTGATGTCGCACCGCATCCTGATCGCGGCCGACGCTGCGATGACCGGTCGTACACCCCAGGCGATCCTGGAGGAGCTCCTCCACCAGGTCGCGGTGCCGGTCCGAGACCGGGCCTGATGCCGACCCGCCGGGGCTTTGCGGCGCTCGCAGCAGGGCTCGGTCTCTACATCGCGGCGCGGTTCGTCGGATCCGACGACCTGCACATGGTCGCCGTGGGCATCGTCGCCCTCCCGTTCCTAGCGGCGGCGTTCGTCCAATGGAATCGCGTTCGCCTCGGCATCCATCGGCATCTGTCCGCGGTGCGCGTGTTCCCTGGAACGCGAGTCAACGTCACGCTCACGGTCGAGAACCAGGGACTGTCGACCACCCCCTTCCTCCTGCTCGAAGACACACTCCCGTCGAGTCTCGGGAGATCGGCTCGCCTCGTGGTGACAGGGGTTCCGCAGGGAGGGAAACAGCGGGTTTCCTATTCGGTCGTCACGAGGCAGCGAGGGCGCTACACGCTGGGTCCCTTGAGCATTCAGATCACCGACCCCTTCGGGCTCGCTCGGGTGCGGATGCAGACCGCGGCGAGGAACGATCTCATCGTCTATCCGGTGGTCGAGGAGCTGGACCGATGGGCGCTGGGGATGCATGGTGCCGGGGCGGGCGAATCCACCGTGCGCCAGCTCTTCCGCTCGGCGGCCGAGTTCTACACGATGCGCGAGTACGTAACCGGAGATGACCTGCGCCGGATCCACTGGCCAAGCGTCGCACGTACCGGCCACTTGATGATCCGGCAGGATGAAAGCACGCGCCGATCCATCGCCACGGTGTTCCTCGACAACCGGAGCGCTGCGTTGGGTGCGTCTGGATCGCCCGCCTTCGAACGAGCCGTCTCCGTCACGGCCACCTTGGGGCGTGTCCTGCTGCAGGCCGGGTTCGCCGTGCGATTCGCCACGGTCGACTCACCGGCTGCGCTCGTTTCGGAAGGCGCCCTCCTGGAATCCCTGGCGGCA
>VAYC01000075.1 GCA_005885025.1 Actinomycetota bacterium
ACCTCTGCGCGCTCGTACAACATGGGCAGGACGTCGGGTCGGTCGAATGGGACCAGCAGGTAGACCTGGATGGGCGGGCTTGGGAGCGTCTCTCCCATCCCCCGGAGCAGCTCGTCCAGGCCCTCACCGGTCAGCGCCGAGACGGCGACCCCGTCGGGGTGCCGCCGGGTGATCCTGGCTCGATCCACGTCGCCGAGGAGGTCCGACTTGTTCAGCGCCAGGACCTCAGGGATGAGGCCCGCCCCGATGTCCACCAGTACCTCCCGAACCGCCTGCATCTGCTCACCGGCGTCGGGCGCTGAGGCGTCGGCGACGTGCAGGATCAGGTCCGCCCGGGCCACCTCCTCCAACGTCGACTTGAACGCTTCCACCAGGTCGTGCGGAAGCTTCCGGATGAACCCCACCGTGTCGGAGAGGGTGGCCTTCCTGCCCCCCGGCAGCGCGATCCGCCGGACGGTCGGATCCAGCGTGGCGAAGGGCTTGTCGGCTACCAGGACGCCGGCGTGGGTAAGGGCGTTCATGAGGGTGGACTTGCCGGCGTTCGTGTAGCCGGCCAGCGCGATCTGAGGGACCCCCGATCGCTCCCGGCCCGATCTTTTCACCTGCCGGCTCTTGGCCAGGTCCGCGATCTCTCGCCGTAATTTGGTGATCCGGCGCCGGATGTGCTGCCGGTCGATCTCGAGCTTCGTCTCCCCCGGCCCCCGGGTCCCGATCCCACCGCCCAACCGAGACATCGCCTCACCCCACCCTCGCAGCCGAGGCAGCAGGTAGTTGAGTTGGGCCAACTCCACTTGGAGCTTGCCCTCCCCAGAGCGGGCGTGGAGCGCGAAGATGTCCAGGATCAGCGCGGTCCGGTCCAGGACCTTGATACGAAGCCGCTCCTCCAGACTTCGCAGCTGCCCTGCAGAGAGCTCGGCGTCCAGGATGACGGCGTCCGCCCCGGTGGCGTGGACCAGTTCGTGGATCTCGTGGACCTTCCCTTTCCCCACGAAGGTCGCGGGGTCGGGCTTGGAGCGCGCTTGCAGGACCCGGCCGACGGGCTCGGCACCGGCCGCTCGGGCCAGGGCCGCCAGCTCCTGGAGGGACTCCTCATCCGAACCGTTCACCAGTCCGGCCAGGACGGCCCGCTCGCGAACGGCAGGACGCCAAGTTGCGGAAAGCGGCGACTCGGAAGAGTAGCGGTCCGGCATGTCAGCTGGTCACGGTGAGGGGACGACGGTTTAGGGTGGCGTGGAGGGGGCCGAAAAGCAAGAGACGCCGACCGTGAAGTTCCGGGAAGCGCCCCTTTCCCCGGATCCACCAAGCAGGCGTCTCTGGCGAACTCATGTTTCCCGGGCTCCGCACGGCCCAAACTCGGCCGGAGGCAACGTTCTCGGGCTTGCGGGGGCACCCGACCAACGCCGGTCGGAAACGCGCCACGGTCATTTCAGGCGCCGCCGGATCCGGTCCATGGCCTCCTGGAGCCGCTGGTCGGAGACGGTGAGGGAGATTCGCACGTACCCCTCGCCCAGGGCGCCGTACCCGGTCCCAGGCGCCACGACCACAGCGGCCTCCTCGAGGAGCTCGGCGGCGAACTCCTTCGAGGTTCGGCCCTGGGGCACCGACAGCCATACGTAGATCGAGCCGAGAGGCGGCTCGACCGGCAGTCCCACCTCCTGGAAGGCCGAGACCACCAGATCACGGCGTTTCTGGTAGATGGCTCGCATCTGCTCGACGTGATCCTGCGGGCCGCTCACCGCCACGACGGCCGCTCGTTGGATGGCGTTGAAGATCCCGGAGTCGAGGTTCGTCTTGAGCGTGCCCAGGGCACGGATCGCTTCGGCGTTCCCGACCGCGTAGCCCACGCGCCAGCCGGTCATGTTGTACGTCTTCGACAGCGACCCGAATTCGATCGCCACGTCCTTTGCGCCCGGAGACTCCAGCACGCTGGGGGCGACGTAGCCGTCGAAGGTGATCTCGGTGTAGGCGGCATCGTGGCACAGGAGCACGTCGTGGCGACTCGCGAAGGAGACGGCCCGGTCGAAGAGGCCCGGGTCAGCGACCGCCCCAGTCGGATTACTCGGATAGTTGAGCCACATGACCTTCGCCGAGGGCGTGCGCGACAGAGCGTCGAAGTCCGGAAGGAATCCGCGTTCGGCCGTGAGCGGAACCGAGATCGATGTCCCCCCGGCTAGCGCGGTCCCACTCGCGTATACGGGATAACCCGGGTTCGGGACGAGGGCCTCGTCGCCGGGATCGATCAGGGCGAAGGCCAGATGGGCGAGCCCCTCCTTCGAGCCCAGCAGCGGCAGAACCTCCGTCTCCGGGTCGAGCCCGACCCCGAACCGCTGCTCGTACCAATCCGCGACCGCCACCCGGAACGCAGGCAGGCCGTAATAGGAGGGGTACCGATGCGTCAGGGGATCCTCTGCCGCTTCCTGCAACGCTTCCACGATGTGCCGTGGAGTCGGAAGGTCGGGGTCTCCCACGCCGAGTGAGATGACGTCCACGCCCGCCGCGCGCTTGGCCGCGACCTGTCGGTCGAGCTCGGCGAACAGGTAGGGCGGGAGGGTCTGGACCCGGCGGGACAGCCTCACCGAGCCCCGCCCCTGGAGGCGTCGGTCAGCCATTCTTCGTCGATCTCGCCCTCGTAGACGCAGACCGCCGGCCCGGTCATCATCACGTGGTCGTCGGGGGTCCACCGGAGGTCCAGCACCCCTCCGGGGAACCGCACCTGCGCTTCCCGACCGACAAAGCCGGCCAGGCTGGAGGCGACGAGCGCGGCGCACGCGCCGGTACCACAGGCGAACGTCTCGCCGGAACCGCGCTCCCACACGCGCGTTTGCAGCAGGTGGCCGACGGGCTTGACGAACTCCACGTTGGTCCGCCCCGTGAACAGATCGGACATGTTCTCTACGATGGAGCCCAGCCGGGGCACATCCAGTCGTGCCAGGTCCTCGGATGCTTCCAGGAAGAGCACGCAGTGGGGGTTCCCGATCGAAACCGCCGTCGCCGTGAACGTCCGTTCACCTACCTTCAATGGCTGCCCGACAAAGGTATCCGTGGGCTCACCGGACATGCCCACCGCCTTGCGTTCCAGTGAAGGCGGCCCCATGTCCACGGTCACCCGCTTGACCACGCCGTCCACGCTCTCGAGCACGAGATGCTTCAGCCCGGCTCGGGTGGCTATGCGCAGCTCGCCGGCGTTCGTCAGGCCTCCGTCGTACACGAGCTTCGCCAGACACCGGATGCCGTTGCCGCACATCTCGGCGACCTCTCCGTTGGCGTTGTAGTAGTCCATGAAGAAGTCGGCCTCGGAGAGTCCGTCCATT
Organism: Actinomycetota bacterium; assembly: GCA_005885025.1. Classification (GTDB taxonomy): domain Bacteria; phylum Actinomycetota; class UBA4738; order UBA4738; family UBA4738; genus AC-52. Next base: position 3,312 of record VAYC01000075.1, read on the forward strand.
CCCCCGTCGCCCCGGACCACCCGAATCAGGCCGTCCGCGCCGACGCCGAACCGCCGGTCGCACAACAACGCGATGACCTCGGGGTCGAGCCTCAGGCGATCCTCGAGATCCTCGACCATCACGAAGTCGTTGCCCGTCCCGTGATACTTCGCGAATCGCATCTACGCCTCCTGGCGAACTCCACCGAGGGTGGCTGTTTGGTCACGGCCGCCGAGGTGTTCGATCACGTGCTCGACGGCCCCCACGGCCCCTTCTTCACCGGCCTCGAACCACCGGATGCGGGGATCGCGACGGAGCCACGCCATCTGCCTGCGGGCCAGGGCCTTCGTCCGGCGAACCGTCCTCGCAGCGGCCTCCTCCTCCCCGATCCTGCCTTGGAGGCACGCCACTGATTCAGCGTAGCCGATGGCTTGCGAGGAGGTCAGGAAGCGACCCATTCCACGATCGAGCAGCCTCCTGGTCTCCGCGAGCAGGCCGGGCATGATCTGCTGAACGCGTCGTTCGATGCGCCGGTAGAGCACCCCCCGGGACAGGCCGATGCCGGCAACGCGGATCGCCCCCTCCGGATAGGTCCCCCAGTTCGCAGAGTGATCGGAGAAGGTCCGGCCGGTGATGGCCGCGACCTCGAGCGCTCGGACCGTCCGCCGCGTGTTGCTGGGGACGATGCGGGCCGCTGCCTCAGGATCGAACGCCGCCAGCCGGCCATGCAGCGCTTCCGGCCCCAGGGCGCCGGCCTCGGCTTCCAGCAGGGACCGAATCTTCGGCGCCGTGCCGGGAAAGGACAGCCGGTCGGCTACAGCCCGGTAATAGAGCCCTCCCCCACCGACGAGCAGCGCCCGCAGCCCTCTGGCTTCGATGTCCTGGAGGGCCGCGCGGGCTGCGGCTTGGTATCTGGCAACGGAGAACGGCTCCGTGGGGTCCGCGAGGTCCAGGAGATGGTGCGGCACGCGGTCCCGTTGTTCGGCGGTGGGCTTGGCCGTCCCCACGTCCATGCCCCGGTACACGAGCATCGAGTCGACACACACGATCTCCGCACCGAGCGCCTCGGCCACCATCAAGGAGACCTGGGTCTTCCCCGACGCGGTTGGGCCAACCACAGCAAGAAGGGGTCGCCGGGTCATACCGAAACTGGAGCCTCAGCTCTCTCCCCGACGATCTCCCCGTCCAGGAAGTGCGGATGGGCGCCGGTGATGAACGCATCGGCGAACGTTCCCGGCTTTCGAGCTCCATCCACGTGGACCAGCTTGTTCGTGCGGGTGCGCGCGGCCAGCCGCCGCTTGGTCCCCTCGCCCTCGACCAGCACTTCGGCGAGCCGGCCGACCAGGGCTCGGTTCTTGTCGAGCGAGATCCGCTCCTGCAGGGCGACCAGCCGGTCGAACCTCTCCTGGACGACCTGCTTGGAAATCTGGTCGGAGAAGCCGGCAGCCGCCGTCCCTGGCCGGGGCGAGTACTGGAACGTGAACGCCGCGTCGAAGCGCGCGGCTTCCGTCACTCGAAGGGTCTCCGCGAAGTCCGCCTCGGTCTCACCAGGAAAGCCCACGATGATGTCGGTGGTGACCGCGATGTCGGGGATCGTCCGGCGGATGCGGTCCAGCCATCCGAGGTAGCGCGCCGATCGGTACGAGCGCTTCATCTCCTTCAGCACCCGGTCCGAACCCGACTGCAAGGGGAAGTGGATGTGCTCGCATACATGGCCGCACTCCGCCATCGCCTCGACCACGTCCTCGGTGAAGTCGTGGGGATGAGGGCTGGTGAACCGAATGCGACGGATCCCTTCGACGTCGTTCACGGCTCGGAGCAGGTCGGCGAAGAGCGGACGGCGGCTGGAGCCGGGCACGGTGAGGTCCCTCCCGTAGGTGTTGACGTTCTGGCCGAGCAAGCTGACTTCCACCACGCCACGAGCGGCGAGCCCCTGCACTTCCGCGAGGATGTCATCCATCGCCCTGGATCGCTGCGGGCCGCGCACGAGGGGGACGATGCAGAAGGTGCACCGGTTGTCGCATCCCACACTGACAGAAACCCAGGCGTGCCAGCTCGACTCCCGGTGGGCCGGGAGGGCGCTCGGGAAGACCTCGGTGTGCTCACGCACGTCCATCTGCACTCCGTCCCGCTCGGAGGCTCCGAGGAGGTCGAGCAGGCCAGCGAGGGCGTGCGTTCCGACCACCACGTCCACCCACGGCGCGCGCCGCTGGATGAGTCCCTGGTCTTTCTGGGCCAGGCATCCCGCCACCACGATGCGCAGCCGAGGATTCCGTTCTTTCAGCGGCTTCAGATGCCCGAGCGAGCCGTACAGCCGGTTGTCGGCGTTCTCCCGAACCGCGCAGGTGTTCAGCACCACGACCTCAGCCTGTTCAGGATCGGCCGTCGCCGCGTAGCCCTCCGTCTCGAGGAGGCCGGCGATGCGCTCGGAGTCGTCCTCGTTCATCTGGCACCCGAAGGTGCGAAGGAGATAGCGCCCGGTCACTCCAGCCAATCTAGCAGGGGGGTACCGGGCAGCGAGGAGCGGCCGCCAATCATCGGCGGCCGCTCCGGTTCGCTCCGTTCTGAAGTGCCGGCTACGGGACGACGGCGGTCGGCCCCGCGGTGGCCACGACGGCGGTTCGCGTGCCGAAGAACCCGCCGATCAGGGCCACGACGCTGCCCGCGAGACCGACCCAGGCGCCCGAGTCGAGGTCGTTCACGGTCAGGTTTCCGGGTTCCCGATACATCTGGACGAGGAGCAGGACGAACACCACGATACCGAGGGCACCGGCAAGGCTCGTCAGCCACCCGGTCCTCGGTGCCAGGCCGACGATGGCCAGCAACCCCAAGACCAACATGACGAACCCGATCGATTCCACGAAGTTCGGGTTTCTGACCTGGCTCGTCTGGAACAGGGCACGAACGCTGATGTCGGTGGCCAGCGTCGACCGCACCCAGTTCATGAACAGGCTCACGATCATGCCGGCGGCGCCTGCCAGCGCGAGCACGATGCGGATGGCCACCCCACGCCAGTTCCACGTGCGGCGAACCGGTGTCGCTACCGGAGCACGCGCGGGAACGGGCTCCACGGGCTCATACGCAGGTTGACCCATGGGTGCACCCCCTTTCGCTTGTCGGGGAAGGTGTCCCCCCGCAAGACAACGGATAAACCGGCGCCACCTCGTCTCAACATTGCCGCGACCGGCCTATTTCGCATACTCCACGGCCCGGATCTCCCTTACCACCGTGATCTTGATCTGGCCGGGGTACTGGAGCTCCTCCTCTACCTGCTTTGCGATGTCACGCGCCAGGATCTGAGCCGACAGGTCATCTATGTCCTTGGGCTTGACCATGACACGGACCTCCCGGCCGGCCTGCATAGCGAAGGTCTTCTCCACGCCTGGATAGGACGAGCAGATCTCCTCCAGTCGCTCCAAGCGTTTCACGTAGGTCTCCAGCGACTCCCGCCGGGCTCCGGGCCGTCCGCCCGAGATGGAGTCTGCGGTCTGGGCCAGGACGGCTTCGATGGTCCGCTGCTCGACCTCTCCGTGGTGGGACTCGATGGCGTGCACTACTTCCGGTGACTCCCTCAACCGCCTCGCCAGCTCGGCTCCGATCAGGGCGTGGGACCCCTCCACCTCGTGGGTGACCGCCTTCCCGATGTCGTGCAGCAGGGCGCACCGCTTCACGAGCCTCGGATTCACGCCGAGCTCCGCGGCGATTGCCGCGCCGATGTGAGCCGATTCGACCAGGTGCCTCAAAACGTTCTGGCCGTACGAGGTCCGGTACTGCAGCCGGCCGAGCACTTTGATCATCTCGGGGTGGATGTCCGCGATCCCGACTTCCGCCAGGGCCTCCTCGCCGGCCCGCTTGATCTGCTCGTCGACATCCGAGATCGACCGCTCGTACATCTCCTCGATCCGAGCGGGATGGATACGGCCGTCTGACACCAGCTTCTCGAGCGTGAGGCGGGCAACCTCCCGGCGCACCGGGTCGAAGCAGGACAGCACGACGGCCTCCGGCGTGTCGTCGATGATGAGGTTCACCCCGGTGAGGGCCTCGAACGCCCTGATGTTGCGCCCTTCGCGGCCGATGATGCGGCCCTTCATGTCATCGGAGGGGAGAGGGAACACCGATACCGTCGACTCCGCCGTCTGCTCGGAGGCAACCCGCTGGATGGCGATGGTCACGATCTTGCGGGCTCGCTTCTCCCCCTCTTCCCTGGCCGTCTGCTCGATCTCCCGGACGGTGCCCATCGCATCACGCTTGGCCGTGTCCACGATCTGGCCCATGAGGGACTCCTTGGCCTCCTGGGCCGTCATCCGGCTCACTCGCTCCAGCTCCCGATGCTGATCGGAGACGGACTTCGACAGCTCCTCGCGAAGGCGCTCGATCTCGCGATCGGCCCGTTCGACCCGTTGCTCTCGCGTCTGGATCTCCGCGAGCTTGGCCTCGACGCCTTCCTCGCGTTTGGTCAGGCGCTCTTCGAGCCGTTTGACCTCCTGTCGACGAAGACCGAGGTCCTCTTCGGCCTCTCGCCGCATGCCGGAGATCTCCTCTTTCACTTCGATCAGTGCCCGGCGGACCTTCGTGTCGGCCTCGGCCTCGGCCTCGGCCACCAGCTTGGCGGCGCGCGATTCTGCCGTGTCGAGCCGCCTCGAGACGATGATCTTGCGGGCCACGAATCCACCGGTGATGCCGACCGCGAGGGCCAGCAAGACCTCCAGCACCGTCATCATCGCTTCCTCCTCAACGGACAAAGCAAAGAGCCCAGCGAGAGGCCGATTCGGCCACCTGCTCGGCGACGGTGTTCAGACGTTATGGAAGGGCGAGCGCTACCTCGGCGGTCTCGCTCGCCGCCTCGCGGTTGGTTCTCGGAATAGCCTGCTGACTGTCGTCAAGTTGTCGTGTCCGAACTGGTGGACTCCGTAGGTCTCTCGAATTCACAATGTACGGCCCCAGGAGCGCCGTTGCAAGGCTTTCCTGCCTACTCCGGCTCCTCGGCCTCAGGGAGCGCTTCGCGGAGCGCCTGGCGGCAGGCCTCCCGGGCCACCGAAGGCCCGAACCCCCGCCGGAGTAGGAGGCCGTACAGGCGCCGGTAGGCGGCTTGCGGCTCGGAAAGACTGAGCCGGAAGGCCCGCTTCCGGGCCAGGGCCAGGGCTCGTTCGGCTTCGTCGCCTGCCGCTTCCATCGCCTGAGCGGCGACGTCTCCGGGCACTCCCTTCGCCAGCAAGGCGTATCGCACGGCCCGGTCCCCGGCCAACCGCCGCCCGGCACGATCGGCCACCACCTCGCGGGCGAACCGAGCGTCATCGACCAGGCCGGACCGCTCCAGGTCCTCGATGGCGGCGCCCACTTCTTCTGGGTCGAAACCCGCCCCACGAAGCCGGCGGTCGAGCTCGGCTCGGCTTCGCCACCGAACGGCCAAGAGCCTCAGGGCCCGGTCCTTGGCGGACCCTCGAGGTCGAGCCGCCGGATCGAAGAGACGCTGCTTTCTCACGGTGGGCCCACCGGGGGCCAGCCAGCCCCTTCCCCTTAACCGGCCGGCGCCCCGGCAGGCTCCTTGGCGGCCTCTTCGACGAGGGCGATCTCGTCCCCGTCGAACGAGGCCATTCCCACTGCGGCTCGCACCTTGCGCTCGATCTCCAGCGCGACATCCTGATGCTCGGCGAGGAATTGCTTGGCGTTTTCCCGCCCTTGGCCGAGCTGATCACCCTCGTAGGTGAACCAGGCCCCGCTCTTCTTGACGATCTCCGAGGAGATGCCCACGTCGATCAAGCCCCCCTCCTTGGAGATGCCCTTGCCATAGACGATGTCGAACTCGGCCAAGCGGAACGGCGGGGCCAGCTTGTTCTTGACCACCTTCACGCGAACCCGGGACCCGACCACCTCGCTGCCGTCCTTCAGATTGTCGATCTTGCGTACGTCCAGCCGGACCGACGCATAGAACTTCAGGGCTCGCCCGCCGGGGGTGGTCTCGGGATTGCCGAACATCACCCCGATCTTCTCGCGCAGCTGGTTGATGAACACCGCCGTCGTCTCGAAGCGGGAGAGGGAACCGGCCAGCTTCCGCATGGCTTGCGACATCAGCCGGGCCTGGAGGCCGACGTGAGAGTCGCCCATCTCGCCCTCGATCTCCGCCTTGGGAACCAGGGCGGCCACCGAGTCCACCACCACGATGTCGACGGCCCCTGAGCGGACCATGATGTCGGCGATCTCCAGGGCCTGCTCGCCGTGATCGGGCTGAGACACCAGAAGCTCGTCGGTGTTCACTCCCAGCACCTTCGAATAGGTGGGATCGAGCGCGTGCTCGGCGTCGATGAACACCGCGATCCCGCCCATCCGCTGGGCCTCCGCGATGATGTGCAGGCAGACGGTGGTCTTGCCCGAGCCCTCCGGCCCGAACACCTCGACGATCCGCCCCCGCGGGATGCCTCCGATGCCGAGGGCCATGTCCAGCGCCAGCGATCCGGTCGGGATGACCGAAACTCCCTGCCCGGCCGGATGCTCGCCCAGACGCATGACGGCCCCCTTGCCGAACTGCCGCTCGATCTGGGCGAGCGTCACGTCGAGCATCTTCTCCCGTTCCATCCTCCGGACCCCCCTCACTTCGCCCGACCCGCGGCCGCGGCTCCTGCCGGACCGGCCGGCGGAGGTTTCACCGACTTCGCGGACGGTACCAGCAGGGTACGACATAAATTACACCTCGGTAGTTCGATGGTCGAATCGGGCCCAAGGCTACTCGAACGTGCGTTCGAGTGCAAGCACCACCAGCGAGCGGCGTGTCTTCATCCGCTCAACCACATTAGGCGGCGTCGGCGGACCTTCGGGCGCGAAATGCCCGTAGTTGACGTCGACCAACCAGCGCCGCTCCAACACCGCCTGCAGTGGCGTCGGCAACCACGGAGAGCGCGCGTGAGACGAGGGCAACGACAAGCGCAACGCTCGTGCTGGTTTGCGTACTCAAGACAGCGAGCATGACGGCCTCCCGGACACCGGCGCCGGCCGGGGCAAACACGGCCAGAAAGCCTGCCACCCAGGACAGGGCGTAGCCGCCGATCGAGACAAGACTGACCCTCGCGCCATGACCGACGAGCCGTCCCATCAGCGCATAGACCATGGCGCCGTTCAGGATCCAGCCGAGAAGGGCCCAACAGGCGCTGATCGCGAGACCGCGCACGGTCACACCCTGTTGTATGGCTGGCCTGCGCAGAAGCCGCAACGTCAGATTCAGCATTCGGTTCAGGAGTGGGGGCGAGAGCAGCGCCAGACCGACTGGTACGACGAAAAGGATCCACAAATACCTTCGGGCGGAGCCCGGCGCCGCGAAGGGCAAGCTGACCGCAGCGACCAGTCCCCCCGTGACGATCATGATCGCGGAACTGAGCAGCACGGACACGGCCGACCTGCTGCGCGGGACGCCACGCCTCGCCCCGAGTTCCATTTGCCCCAGTACAGGCCAGACGCTGCCGGGAACATATTTCGCCAGCTGGCCTATGAACATGATGCGCCAAGCATCACCGATGGAGAGCCGTGAACCCAGGTCCGCCAGCACTGAGCGCCAGACCATGAGACTGCACACAAGTCCAGAGAGGCTCGCGCCGAACGCAATCCCGACTACGGGCGCCGACAGTGCCCGAGCTTCGCGCCGCAGCGTGGGCCATTCGTGGATCAGTGCCACCGAGAGCAGAGCGAGCATCAGGGCAACGAAGAGCACACGCAGGGTCCTGGACCGCAGCAGACGAATGAGGGGAGACGGCGGCACCGCGGGAGGTTCGGGTCCAGCGCCTGGTTGCGGGTGGTCGTTGTTCATGGGAGAGCCGGTAGACACCCGGATGCTCGTTGATGGTTCGCCGTCTGAATGCCGAGACGCGTGGTGCGGGACGAGATCAAGCTGAGCTGTGGGTGCCGTCCCCCGGCGCTCCCGGACCGCTCCGCGGTCGAACCGGCTTCTCAAACACGTACCCGACCCTCCGTCCGAAATAGCCAAGGAAACGGAGCAGGCGGAACGTCAATCTGGCCGGCCACCGAATCACGACGGGGTAGCCCGGAAGCCAGACATCCGGAGGAGCAATGCTGGAAGCGAAGAACCCGGGCTTGAGACCCGCACGCAGCCCGATCCTACGAATCTCGCGCGGGGAGAACAGATGGGCATAGCCGTAATGGAGCGTCTTCTCACGAGTCATCTTCCAGATCCCCGCGGCATACGGAAGACACCACCGGTTGGGCACGGTGACCACAACGTGCCCCATTTCGTCGACCGCCTTTTGGCGCGCCTCCGCCGAGGGAATGTGATCGACGGTCGACATGCAGATGGACATGTCAAAGGTGTCGTCTTCGAACGGAAGATCGCAGGCGTCCGCGACCACCAAGGAGAACTTCTTTGCCAGGTCCGGATGAAGCTCTCGGTTGAGAATAGCCTCTGCACCCTCGAGCGAGCGCGGGCTCAAGTCGACCGAAACCCAGCGGTCAACTTTTCGCGCGTAATACAGCTCGTCTACCGGGAAAGAGCATCCGACGTTGAGGACGGACTTGCCGTCCACCCCCACATGTTCCATCAGTGTGTAGTCGCTTCGGAACTTCGAGCTCATGTATGTGTACTGATCCCGGGGGTCGTGCTGGTCGAACTGGGTCCCCAACTCCTCGTACGACGCCAAGGCCGCAGAGGAGCGGGATTCAGGCTTCGCGCCGCCTTGAGGCATATCCGGGTCTCCTCGACTTTTGTCGCATTCGACCACCGCGAACAAGATCGCGGCGGTTACCGGTTCGTGGGATAGACGATAGCAAGAGTCA
>VAYC01000375.1 GCA_005885025.1 Actinomycetota bacterium
CCGCCGAACTCCTGAGAAGCGGGGCCGGGCCGCAGCCGGGCCAGACTTCGGGCGGCCCTCGCCCCCCTACGAAGCCGGCTTCGGAAAGTGTTCATGGCCGTCCGGTAGAGGTATCCGGTGGGTTCGACCATCACCCGCACCCGGTCCCACCGCTCCCACACCCGCAGGAACGCCTCCTGCATCAGGTCCTGCGCCTCTTGGTCGCTGCCTGTGACTACGTAGAGCGCCTGCTGGAGCCGGACGTGCTCGGCCCGGAAGAAATCCTCGAAGCCCCCGCCAGGTGTGGGCCCTGCCGCCTCCTCACGGTGGATGGCCAGTTCTTTCACCCGCTCCTTCACCTCACCATGAACGCCCGAGGGCGGCCTGCTGTCTAGGCCCGACTCGCTCTATCCTGATCGGCATGGCGGACCCCCTGGAGGCCCTGGCCGAGGAGTGCGAGGAGGTCTCGAAGATCGTCCTGGACCTCCCTGAAGAAGACTTCGCCAGGCCCACCCGGTGCACGGCGTGGAACGTGAAGGAGCTGCTCGGCCACGTCTACCGAGACGTGGATCGAATCAACACCGCGCTTTCCACGCCACCCCCGCCGAAGGCCACGCACGACTCCATCACCTACTGGACGAGCTACGACCCGATTACGGACGGCCGCGACATCGCCGACCGGGCCAAAGAGCTGGCCGGGCAATACGGCACGGGTCCCGAGCTGGGCGAGGCCTTCGACGAGATGTGGCGCCGAGCGATCGACGCGGCCCGCACCGCCGACCGATCCCGCTTGGTCGTGACGTGGGGTCCGGTCCTCACTCTGGAGGAGTTCCTCAAGACCCGGGTCTTCGAAACCACCGTCCACCGCATGGACCTGGAGGACGCCCTCGGCCGGAAGGGCTGGGGGACCGACCGGGCCGTCGCGATCGTCGACGAGACCCTGGAAGGACTCCTCGGCCAGGAGCCGCCCAGCGACCTCGAGTGGGACGTCGTCGACTTCATCGAGACGGGCGCCGGTCGCCGTCAGCTCACCGACAACGAACGGAAGATCCTCGGCCCTCTCGCCGACCGCTTCCCGTTGATGGGCTGAATCGTCAGTTTCTGATTCCCCGCCGAACCATCTCGGCAATTGCGGGAGACATGTTGGCGGGAACCAGGCTCGTTTCCGGATGCTCTCGGTTCCACACGCGAAATACCTCGTCCGCGAATCCTTGCCCTATCTCATTGACTCCCGAGAAGTCAATAACCACCTGTCTAAATGCATCAAGTCCTGCGAGCAGACGTTTGGCCTCTGAACGGGAGAGGAACACCTGTCCTCTTTCCGAGAGACGGACCTTCACGGAGGATTTCGCGAATTCGTAGGTCTCAGGATCCGAGTAAGCGTCGAACACGTCCTTTAACACTCGAGCTGAATTGCGATGGATGGTGCACCGTACTCCAGTTCCTTCTGTGACCAAGCTGTCGCCGATAGCCTGGTCATCGCGGATGTTGTCAACAATCCACTTGAGCGCATTCGACTCGAGTTGAAATCGATCGACGGCCTTGGATGTGAAGAAGATTCCTTCGCCGCTGTGCCGCGTAGGATCCGAGGTCTGCTTCCCCTTCGCAAGGTGCTGAATCGCGGCGAAGTCATCCTCCAAGCCAAACGTCTCGCGGACCGTTCTAAAGACACCCCGGCCGTTGTCAGCCACCTCGAATAGAACGTTCGACTCCTCACGCCAAAACCTGACCCGTACACGAGTTCCCTTCGAATGCTCGATTGCGTTGTTGAGCATTTCGGTAAAGGCGTAGGCCAGGATCGACCGAACGTTCGGCTTCAGCGTTTGTACGAACTGGACCTGCGCCTCGACGATTTTCCAGACCTCGTGTTCCTCCAGTCCTGCCAGCTGGAATGTTTCGGAGAAGTCGGCCTTCAGCAGGTAATGTGTTCCTCGGCCCCGTCCCACACGGATCAGTTCGCCAGCATCGACCATTTGATTCAGGTGATAGAGGATCGCCTGCCGGGTGAGACCCGTACGTGAGGTGACATCGCTGGACGCGACCGGTCCTTGGGCAGCCAAATCGAGGATCAGATCCTTGACGGCAGGGGATCTGTCCCCTCGAATCTCCCGGTACCCGCCAGGCCACCTCTTGCCTTGTCGTTTTGTCATTTTGCGCGAATACACAACGACAAAATGACAAGCAGTCACCGGGTCGTGAGCAACGCACGAAAACGACAAAATGACAACTGGGCGGATGGGGGTGGCAGCCGCACCAGTACCCTGTCCACCGTCCCTTACGCTTTCACCTTCGGTCAGTGGTCGCTGCGATAGGGAGAGATGCGTGGGAGAGGCTAGGCGATTCGGGAGGTACTTCGAGGACTTCGAGATCGGCGACGTGTATAAGCACTGGCCGGGGAAGACCATCACCGAGTACGACGATCACCTCTTCTGCATGATCACCATGAACCACCACCCACTCCACACCGACGCCCACTACGCGGAGACCTCGACGCAGTTCAAGCGCAACGTGGTGGTGGGGAACCTGGTGTATTCACTGGCGCTCGGGATGAGTGTGCCGGACGTCTCCGGCAAGGCAATCGGCAACCTGGAGGTGGAATCGCTCCAGCACAAGGCGCCGATGTTCCACGGTGACACGCTGTACGCGGAGACGAGCGTCCTGGACAAGAAGGAGTCGAGCTCGAAGCCGGATCGCGGGGTGGTGACGGTCGAGACCCGCGGCTACAACCAGGACGGCGTCGAAGTTCTGTACTTCCGCCGAAAGGTCCTCGTTCCCAAGCGGGGATCGGCCGAAGAGCAGCCCGGCCGCCCGGAACCGAAGGACGAGCGCTAGGGGAGAACCTCCCGGGCGCCGAACCGGGCTTCGGCCACGGTCTTGCCACCCTCTGCCCGGATCCACAGATCTCCCCCGCTGGCCTGGCACAATCGCGACGCCATGAACAGGCCGAGGCCGAACCCCGTCCGGCTCCGCGTGGCCGACATGTCCTCCTGGTAGAAGGCCGTGAAGCTGTCCGCGGGCGGCGTCCAGCCCCCCGCGTCAATCACCGAGAGCACGGCGCCGCCGACCTCTCGGCGGCCCGTCACCTCGATGGGGCGAGCGCCGTGCTTGACGGCATTCGACAGGAGCTCGAACGCGACCCGTTCCACGTAGCGCTGCGGGACGCCCTCCCACTGTTCGTCCTCAACCTTCACGACGTCGGCTTCGGCCCCGATCCGCTCGGCCGCGACGTGCGTCACGCCCTCGGTGAGTGGGCCCGCGGCGACCAGCTCCAGCCCCTCGACCAGGAACTCCAGCTCGGTGACCTTGCGCAGGGCGCTCTCCATGACCGACCGCTCGTCGGGCGAACCGTGGCGCTGCTGGAGCATGTGCAGGGCCCCGGAGATCACCGTGAGCGGTGTGCGCAGCTCGTGGGAAAGCACCTGGACGAACTCGGCCTTGGCCCGCGACAGTCGTTCGACCTGTTCGCGACGCTCGCGCTCCTGCTCGAGGAGGCGCCGGAGGTCCTCGACCGCGGCCGGCAGGACTCGCTGATCGAGCTCGGCCTCGCCGGTGGCGGCCCGGCGGATGGCCGACGACAGCTCGTCGATCGTCCCGCCCTTGACCACGTAACCGATGGCGCCGGCGGTCAGCATGTCCCGGACGGTGCCGGGGTCGTCCGACCAGGTGAGGGCCACGATCTTCGTGGCCGGGCTCTCGCTGATGATCGAACGAGTCGCGGTGACCCCGTCCATGTCGGGCATGCGCACGTCCATGAGCACGACGTCTGGCTTGAGGTCACAGGCTTGGAGGATGGCCTCGCGACCGCCCCCGGCCTCGCCGACCACCTCGATGGCGCCGTCGAGCGACAGCGCCTCCTTGAGCATGGTTCGCGTGCTCGAGGAGTCGTCCACGACCATGACGCGAACTGGCTGGGCCATTGTGATCCCTCAGGGTAAATGGTCGGCGGGCGTTCCCCGGTACCTGAGTCGAGCGAATCCCGGCCCCGGGTAGGATCTGCCGCATGTCGAGTGCGGTTGGGCTCCAAGCCTTGTCGGACGAGATCGTGTCCTGCCGAAAATGCCCCCGACTGGTGGCATGGCGGGAGGAGGTGGCTCGGCAGAAGCGGGCCGCCTTCGCCGGCGAGACGTACTGGGGCCGGCCCGTGCCGGGGTTCGGCGATCCTGCGGCAAGGATCCTGATCCTGGGCCTGGCGCCGGCCGCGCATGGCGGGAACCGCACGGGGCGCATCTTCACCGGCGACCGGTCCGGTGACTTCCTGTTCGCGGCCCTTTACGGGTGCGGGCTGGCGAACCAGCCCACGTCGGTGAGCCGGGATGACGGCCTGCGCCTTCGAGAGACCTACATCGCCGCGGTCAACCGGTGCTGTCCCCCGGGGAACCGCCCCACGCCGGAGGAACGCGACAACTGCATCGCGTACCTGGTCCGCGAGCTGCGGCTGCTGGACCGGGTCCGGGTCATCGTGTGCCTGGGCGCGTTCGCGTGGGACGGTGCGCTCCGGGCCATCTCGGCCAGCGGGCATCCGGTCCGGCCACGGCCGTTGTTCGGACACGGCCTGGAAGCGAGCGCCGGCTCCTACACGTTGATCGCGTCGTTCCATCCACCTTCACCGGCAAGCTCACCCCGGAAATGTTGGATGCCGTGTTCCGGCGCGCCATCGACCTGGCATCAGGAGGCGCCCGAGACGAATCCGGCGGAAGTCCACCGTAGAAAGGTTCGCGCACACGTGTCACGATGGCAGCGTGAATCTACGTGGACTCCGCGCTCGGCTACCAGGCGCCAGCTGTCTACGCTGCGGCCCGCACCCACCGATGAGCGACTCTCACTGACTGCGGCACCTACGTCACGTCCTTCGGGTCGGGCGTGGCCGTTTCGTACTGCGGGCGGCCGGTGGGCCGGTAGATCTGGATCGTTACCCCCTTCGGGGTGGACCTCGATTCCACCAGGTCGAGCGCTGCGTCCGGGCCGGTGTCGGGGAACAGCCGCGTGCCCTGGCCGACGATCACGGGGCAGACGAGCAGGGTGATCTCGTCGACAAGCTG
>VAYC01000373.1:0-2975 GCA_005885025.1 Actinomycetota bacterium
GAGACCTTCAAGCTGTCCACAGACCCGAGCTTCGAGTCGAAGCTGCGTGACGTGGTCGGCCTGTACGTGAACCCGCCGGCTGCCGCAGCGGTGTTCTGTTGCGACGAGAAAACCCAGGTCCAGGCTCTGGACCGCACCCAGCCGTCCCTGCCGATGGTGCCGGGGCGGGCCGGGACGATGACCCACGACTACAAGAGAATCGGCACCCTGGACCTGTTCGCCGCGCTGAACGTGGGCTCCGGGGAGGTGCTGCACGACACCCGCCGCTCCCACACCGGCCGTGACGTGCTGGCGTTCTTCCGCTGGATCGACATGCACGTCGACCCCGACCTGGAGCTTCACGTCATCTTGGACAACCTGTCGGCCCACAAGAGCCAGCCGGTCCGTGACTGGCTGGCCCACGAGAAACTCCAAAACCGATGACCCGCCCGAACAATCGTCTCAAGCCGGTCAGCGACGACGGGTAGGCGAGGAGCGTCGCATCACGTTGATCCGAACCAGGTCGTCAGGGCGTCGCGCAACCCGGCATCCGTGCCCTCCCCCACCCAGGCAACGTAGCCGTCCGGCCGCACCAACACCGCGGTCGGTGAGTCGACCACGCCGAGCACCGGAAGCTCCCACACGCCGGCATAGTCGGCATCGATCCGTTGGACCCGGTCAGCCCACGGAGTGATGTTCAGGGCGCCGGGCTCACCCAGGTTGAGCAGCACCGGCCGCGCCTCGTGCAGCAGTTCGAAGACGCGTGCCGGTCCGCCGGCGGTCACGAGGTCCAGATCGGGCATGCGGCGTCCCAGCAGCGGGTGGCCCTCGCCGAAGTCGTAATGGATGTCCAGCCCCGACATGATTCCGGCGAGCCGTTTGCGAGGCTCGTCCATGCCCGCCAGGTCCGACACGACATCAACCACGGGCTTGATGCGCTCGTCGTGGCGCTGGAGCGTGGCCAGAGCCATCGTGTACTGCAACGCGCGGGCAGCAACCGGATGGCGCTCATCGTGATACGTGTCCAGAAGGCTCTCGGGGGAGATCCCCTTGACCACCTGAGCCAGCTTCCATCCGAGATTCACCGCGTCCTGGACACCGAGGCTGATGCCCTGTCCACCGGTCGGGGAATGTATGTGGGCAGAATCGCCGGCGAGCAGGACTCGTCCGGCGCGGTACGCCACCGCCTGACGTGTCATGTCGCTGAACCGGGAGATCCACGTCGGACTGTGGACCCCGAAGTCGGTGCCGAAAACGACGGTGAGCGCCTCGCTGAGTTCCCGCAGACTGGGTTCGTCGCCGGACCCCAGCTGCATCTCGGTCACCACCATCCGCACCGTCTTCCCGTCCTCCAGCACGTGCAGGCCGTGAACGCCGATTTCATCGTAGCGAACGCCCTTCGGCGTCTCCTCGCTCACCTCGACCTCGGCGATGAGGGCGCTCTTCGTTGCCTCCCACCCGGCGAATTCGATGCCCGCCGCCTTACGGATGACGCTGCGGCCTCCGTCGCACCCGACGAGATACTCGGCCCGCAGTGAGGTGCCGTCGGACACCTCGACGTCGACGCCGCTGTTGTCCTGCGCGAAGCCGGTGACGCCGCACCCGTAGTAAATCCGCACCGGCAGCTCGGCGATCCAGGCGGCCATGATCCGTTCGATCTTCCTCTGCCAGAGGCCGAGCGTGTACGGATGACGCGTCGGGAAGTCCGACATGTCCAGCACCTTCGTGCCGAACGCCAGCGCCTGAACGCGCTCACCCTCGGCAAGGAACCGATCGGCGACGCCGCGCTGATCCAGCACCTCAATGGTGCGGGAGTGAAACCCGCCGGCCCGTGAGTCGACGAGCACGTGACCGGGACGGCGTTCGACGATGGCGACATCGACCTTGGCCAGCGCCAGCTCGGCAGCCAGCATCATCCCCGTCGGACCGCCTCCGGCGATCACCACCGCATGCCCGGCCATATTGAACCCCTTCGTGTCGGTGCGTTCTTGCTCGTCTGGAACTCGGCGAGGAGTAGGCGGGGTCCCGTCGCGAGCCGTGGCGACGGCTCGGTCGACGGTGCCCCCGGCAGGAATCGAACCTGCGACACACGGTTTAGGAAAACGATTGGACCCGGATCTTTTCCCGTGCGCGGCCTGGCAAGGACTGATTTCGTGAATGAATAGGTCGCGGGCATGATCAGAGTTTCTATACTTTTTCAGCACCCCCTCTGGGCCCCGCTGGATCACGCCAACTCCGCCGGATGCGAGAAGTACCATACTGGCGCACGATGAGACGACGCAGGGGCGGCCAGGACATGAAGANNNNCGACGGCGAGCCCTACGCCCACGATGTGGTGATCGACCGCGGCCGAGTGCGCAAGCGCAAGAAGAAGCCGTCGAAGCCCTTCCGCGATGCCTTTGGCCACACTCCGCTCTCTGCCGAAGAGGACATTCCCTGGAGCTGCCAGCGGCTCGTGGTGGGGACGGGAGCCCACGGCGCCCTTCCAGTGACGGATGATGTAAGGACCGAGGCGGCGCGTCGGAAGGTCGAGCTGCTGATCGTTCCGACTCGCGAGGCCATCAGGGTAGTGCAGACGGGTCCGAGGAACACGAACGCCATTCTGCACGTGACTTGCTGATCCACAACAGGAAGACCTCGGCGCCACACCCGGTGAGCAGATCGCAGGCCCTCGCTTCCTCGGTTCTTCACCCCTTCCGCTCAACGGAGGTCACCGCTCCAGAATCCAGCTCGGCCCTACGACCG
Source organism: Actinomycetota bacterium (assembly GCA_005885025.1). Taxonomy (GTDB): domain Bacteria; phylum Actinomycetota; class UBA4738; order UBA4738; family UBA4738; genus AC-52. Next base: position 2,725 of record VAYC01000373.1, read on the forward strand.
AGCCGCTTGGAAGCCTGAACCACTCCAGGTGCCGGCGGCGCCCGCAGTAGCAATGCCACTCCGCCAGCTTGGTCCACTCCGCGCTCGGAGGGGGATCGCAGACGTGTGGGTCAGCGCACCGGGCTTAGGTTAGCCGCCTCTGGCAGAGCCGGACGCTACGGTCGGGGCGTTGTTGCGTCTGAGATACGCATTGTGAATCGTCTAGGGTTCGAGGACGACCCTGCACGTCTCACCGAACTTGAGACCCGACT
>VAYC01000373.1:3101-4332 GCA_005885025.1 Actinomycetota bacterium
GTCCACGCTGAGGAGGTGGTTTGGCATGAGGAAGCTGCCCCTGTTGGGAGCGGTCGTCGTCATCGCCCTCGTTGCCGTCGTGGGCGGGGCGGCCTTAGCAAGCGGAAGCGGCCGCAGCGCCGAGTTCAGAGCCAACCTGGACGGCTACCAGAACGCCCCATCGACGTCAACGGTGGCCCGCGGAACCTTCCGTGCCGAGATCAGTGGCGAGGTCATCCGGTACCGGTTGTCCTACCAGGACCTCGAGACGCCTGCCCTGTTCGCCCATATCCACTTCTCTGAGCGCGGCGTCAATGGTGGCATCGTCGCTTTCCTCTGTGGTGGCGGGGACAAGCCGGCATGCCCCATCACGACGGGAACGGTCACCGGGACGATCGATCCGGCTGACGTCCTGGCGCTGGACGACCAGGGCATCGAGGCAGGCAGTTTTGCCGAGCTGGTTCGAGCGATGCGGGCGGGCGCCACGTACGCGAACGTCCACTCGGAGCACTTCCCCTCCGGCGAGATCCGAGGGCAGATCGACCACCACTGAGCTCGAATTGCTACGGGTAAGCTGCGGCGGGCCTGATCCCGCCCCAGCCCCTCTGGATCGCCTCGGGTTCTTCTCCAGCGTGCGGTGGAGCGCTCGCGTAGAGCGTCGTTCGCGCTGCTCCACTTGGAGACGAAACTTTGGATTACTAGAGTTCGCGGTGCTCAAGGCCCGATCGCCGTATAGCCGGCCTGAGCCGGCTCCAGAGTGATGGGGGCCCAATCCCGGCCCGGGCGTCTACGCGTCGATCACGTCGTAGTTGCCATACGTGGGCCGGCCGTCGACGAGTTCGGCCATCTTCCGAGCGAAGGCGTCCGTCTCTGGCCGTCCGGAGTTCTTCATCGCGAGCTCGTAGGAATCGAACTCGGCCACCACCATGTACGCGTTCTCCCGATCGCGGTCCTTGAGGATCCTGGTGCTCCGGTAGCCTGGAGCCTGTCCTCCCTGCTCCCGCTCGTACTCCTGTCCCATCGCCGCGATCTCGTCGATCCGCGACGTGGTGAACGAGATCGTTTGCACGAATGCCATCGGTTCCTCCTCTCGATCTTGGACGCAGTCGAGGTCACTGTGACCGACGGGACGCTGATCGGTCAACCTTGGTCGAACCGGCCCCAAGCTGTGGTGGCGGCTGGACTGGTTCAATATCTGCAGGGCGGAGCTGGTAACAGTTTGAAATTCGCGGACGGTGGTGTTGCATGGGTT
>VAYC01000374.1 GCA_005885025.1 Actinomycetota bacterium
CTGATCGTTTCGGCGGTCCACAGCTTCAGGAAGTTCGGATGGCGCCACAGGCTGCTTGGGCCCGGCCGAAACCGTCGCTTCTCGCCCGGTGCCGCCGTGGACCCGTCACCTCTTCCCACGGGACGTGCTCCTTCCCGTCGGGCTGCGGCGCTTCGCACGCTCCTTGAGGGGCCACGGGACCGCCACGAACGATGCGTAGATACGCTCGGCGCCCTCCGGTGGCTGCTCGCGTTCCTGGTACGGCTCGAACACCTTCTGGATCTGCTCTCCGATGCGGATCAGCTCGTCCGGGGTCACGCGCGGATTGGTCTGTTGGAAGGTTGCCGCCTTGCGCCATACGGGTTCGAGGCGATGCTCGCCAGCCAAGTAGTCACCGATCACGCGCTGGCTGTGTTCGATCCAACGTCGGACCAGGGGCCGCATGGCTGCCAGCACTTCCGGCCGGTCCTGCGCTTCCTTCGGGATGCCGTATCCGGAGATGAGGCTCCTCCATCGCCGCTCCCGCCCGTCCCCGGTGGGAACCTCCTCCACGAAACCGAGCTGAGCCAGGCGTCGAAGGTGGTAACTGCACGCGGATGGGCTCTCTTCGGCCACCTCGGAACACTCCGTGGCGGTGGCCGTCGGGTGGTCCTGGAGGTGCGCCAGGATGGCCGTGCGAGCCGGATGCGCCAGCGCCCGCATCACCTTCGGGTCGGTCAGCTCCACGTAGTTTCCGAAAGGCATGTTTCGAAAATCTACTTTCAGATTCCGGGACCTGTCAAATCAAAGCTCAACCCCGAGTCGCCGCAGGTCTGCGACCCGGGAAGCAGCCGAAACCCTGCTGTTAGAATCCGCACCGTGCGCGCCCGGCACTTGATCTGGAGGCTTGGCTGCGTCGGGGCGATCTCGGTCCCGCTGTTCGTGCTTCCCGCCGGAACCTCCTTCGCGCAGCAGATCGACATCACGCCGGCGACTTCCATCACGCCCTCTTCCCACGTGACGACGTGGGTGTTTCAGATGGCCATCGCCGCGGCGGTGTTGGGGGTGCTGATCCTGATCGGCCTCGGGTTGGGTTACCTGCGGTTCGCGCCAAAGTTCTACGGCCGGGAGGAGCAGCCCGCGGCGGTTCCACCGGGAACCCGGCCCCCCACGCTCGTTCGCCAGGCCGCAGCTGTGCGGTGGACGCCGCCCGCTGCTGGCCACGCTGCGTCCGGGCCCGCCTCGCCGGCACCCGCCCGGGCATCGACCGCCACAGCCACCGCCGTGGCAGAACGGCCCGCTCCAAGCGCGCGCCCCGCCCCTACCGAAGCGCCTGCCGCGGGAGTCGCCGCCGCTGCCGCCAGCGCGACACCGACGGCCGGGCCGAGCGGCGAACCGGCAGTGCAGGCGGATGCGGTGGGGGCGGCCGAGGCCGCCGCCCCGGAGCCCCGGCCAACGGCCAAGAGCCCCGACGAGATCGGCGCTCCCCCGGCGGCAGCGCCCGCAGCAGCGGCGCCCCCTGCTCCAACTCCAGCAGCGCCAGCGGCCGCCTCGCACGGTGCATCGGCCGCGCTCGACCAGGAGACGTTCGACCGTGTCCTCGAGGAGCAGCTCGCCAAGGGCGTCGACCGCCGAGTAGCGGAGGGCCGGGCGCGGGCAGCAGCCGTGGTCGCGGCTCGCAAGAAATCGCAGGGCTAACCTCACCTGGACCGGGCGAGGCCGAACGCATGATCGTCGGGCAGAATGGAGCCATGACTCTCGCTGCGGAGAAGCTCGTGGATTGGCGCACGGCGGCGCTGGTGGGCCGGCGGGTGGCGGGCTCGGGAGGCCCCATGACGCCGGTGCAGCGGGCCACCCTTTCTAAGGATTTCGCCGAGATCGTCCCGGAAGCCGAACGACTCGTGAAGGAGTTCACCGGACTCGCCTCCGGCGCCTATCGGTCGAGGGCATGGGTCATGAGCCGCAACCAGTGGCTTCAGGCGAACCTGCGGGGCTTCGAGCGCGTTCTCGAGCCGGTAGCGGCGAAAATGCTCTCCGGCCGGTCCGACGGTGCCGTGGCCACGGTCCGGCGGGCCGTGCTGGGCGCGCAGCTTGGAGGGCTCCTCGGCTATCTGGGACACCGCGTCCTCGGCCAGTACGACGTGTTCCTTCCGCCGGACGACGACGGACTGATCTACTTCGTCGGGGCGAATGTGGCGAGCATCGAGCAGAAGTTCCGCTTCCCCCCCAGACAGTTCCGGATGTGGATCTCGCTGCACGAGGTCACGCATCGCATCCAGTTCGGGAGGGCACCGTGGCTGCGAGGCCACCTCCAGGGGCTGATGGATTCCTACCTCGACTCCATGGAGCTCGACGCCGGTTGGCTCATCGACCGCCTGCGAGGCGCGGTGGAGGAAGTCAGGAACGGGGGCGCCGAGTACCGGGGATTCGGGTGGGTCTTCATGCTGATGACGCCCGATCAGCGCGACATGGTCCGGCGCATGCAGGCCCTCATGTCGCTGCTGGAGGGGCACGGCAACTACGTCATGGACCGGGTGTCGGTCGACCTGATCCCTTCGGCGGGGAGGTTCCGCAGGATGATGCACGAACGCCACAACCGTCCCGGCGTGGAGAAAGCCTTCCAGAAGGCCATCGGATTCGATGTGAAGGTCCGCCAGTACGACATCGGCCAGCGGTTCGTGGCCAAGGCGGTCGAGCAGGTGGGGATGGAGGGCTTCAACCAAGTCTGGGAGGGGCCGGCCAGCCTCCCCACCATGGAAGAGATCGAGCGGCCCGAGGCGTGGGTGGCCCGGGTGAGCGCCTCCTAGGCCGGCGGGTCCCGGCGTGGCCGCCGCCCTGCGAAAGCCTCCTGCGGTGGCCAGGGTTCTCCAGCAGGTCGCGTCCATGGCGCGTCGCCATGGCATGTTCGAAGCGAAGTCCCGCGTCGTGGTGGCCGTTTCGGGGGGTCCTGACTCCCTCTGCCTCCTCCATTCGCTGGTGCGCCTGAAACGACTGCTGCGGATCGAACCGGTCTGCTTTCATTTCGACCATCGGCTCCGCCCTGGTTCCGACGCGGATGCCCGGTACGTGCGCTCACAGGCCCAGCGGCTCGGCGTTCCCTACATGGTTCGCGAAGCGGACTCGAAGCCACGCAAGGGCGAGTCGGTGGAGGCATGGGCCCGGGGGGTCAGGTACGAAGCGCTGTCCGCCGTGGTGGAGGAGCTGGGCGGGGGGGTCGCCGCAGTAGGCCACACCGCCGACGACCAGGCCGAGACCGTCCTACTCGCCCTGCTGCGCGGGGGCGGCCTCGAGGCGATCGCCGGGATGAGTCCCGTCGGTCGTCCTATCGTCCGTCCCCTGCTCGAGACAACCAGGGAGGACACCGTGGCATTCTGCCGCGCGCTTCGCCTCCGTCCGCGCCGGGACCCCATGAACGAAGACCCGAGCTTCATGCGGGTGGCGCTCCGCCTTCGTGTCAT
>VAYC01000377.1:0-3766 GCA_005885025.1 Actinomycetota bacterium
CGCAGCTCGTTCACGACCATACGGACCCGCGATCCCTTCGGGCCAACGCACGCGCCCACCGGGTCGACCCCCGGCTCGTGCGACACCACCGCGATCTTCGATCGATGCCCCGGTTCCCGGGCCACGCCCTTGATCTCCACGATGCCCTGGGCGATCTCCGGCACCTCGAACTCGAACAGCTTCCGGAGGAGCCCCGGATGGGTCCGGGACACCACGATCTGGGGGCCCTTGGTGGTCCGGCGGACCTCGACGATGTACGCCTTCAGCCGCTCCCCGTGGCGATACGGCTCCGACGGGACCTGCTCGGCTTGGGGCAGCAACGCCTCCACCTTCCCAAGGTCCAGCAGCGTGTAGCGGTGCGAGTCCTGCTGGATGATCCCGGTGACGATGTCGCCCTCGCGGCCGGAGCACTCCTCATACGCGTCCCGGAGCTTCTGGAAGATGACCTGCTTGGCCGTCTGGGCGGCGATGCGCCCGAGGAAGTCGGGGGGGACCTCCTCCTCCGCCTCCGAGAGAACCTCGCCGGTCTCCTCGTCGAGCACCTGCATCCAGGCGAGCATCTCACCCGACTCGGGGTCGAGCTTCACCCTGACACCGGTCGTCTCCTCCTCGAGCTCGGGGTCGTGCCCTCGCTTGTAAGTCTTGTAGGCAGAGGCCAGGGCCTCCTCCAGGCCCGCCAGGATGGTGTCGAACGGGAGGCCCTTCTCCCGCTCGAGCTCCCGGAGCGCCGCGATCAGTTCCTGGTTCATCTCTTCTTGCCTCGTTCCTTCAATTCCGCTTCCCAATCCGCAACCGTTCGCGCCGACGCGATGTCGTCGAACGACAGCGTCCGCTCGCCCTGCTCGGTGGCGATGCGGACGACGCGATCTCCCGCCGCCACCAGGGTACCGGTGAACGACCGGGTGCCGTCGACCGGCTCGGCCGTCTTCACCTTCACCCGCTCCCCGACCCGCCCGGCGAAGTCCCTGGGCCCCCGAAGGGGCCGCTCGACCCCCGGAGAGGTGACCTCGAGGGAATACGGACCGGGGTCGAAGCCCTCCACGTCGAGCCGGCGGCTGATGCGCTCGCTGACCTGAGCGATCGTGTCGAGGTCGACCCCGCCTTCGCGGTCGACCGTCACCCGGAGCAATGCCCGCCCGCTCCCGTGGTGAAAGGTCAGGTCGAACAACTCCAGACCCGAGGCCTCGACCACGAGCCTGATCGCGCCCTCAAGGTCCATCTCGCCCCCGCCGTCACAAAAGAACGTGGGCGCTGGCCCACGTTCCGGTCGTGCCCTACGAGTTCGAATCCGAGTATATCACCAGGGCTTTTCACGAATGCGCGAGCGGGGCTCGGGCCGTCGCACCGCGCTGATACCCTGGCCTCGATGCCTCCCCCTCCAGGTCGAAGGAGGGACTGATGGATCTATGGATCTCGTGCAGACGGTGACGAACGCGTTGGTGGTTGGGGCCGTGGGACTCCTGCTGGGAGTCATGGTTCGCAGTCTGCACGGGCAGATCCGCTCCCTGCGCGCTGAGGTTCGCCGGGACATCGCCGATCTGAGGCGCGAGGTTCGTCAGGCCATCGGCGATCTCAGGCGCGAGATGGGCGACCTTCGATCGGACCTGACCCAGGTCGCCCTGGCGGTCGGGGCCCGACAGAGGGCCAACCGGAACCGCTAGACGCTTTTGTCGAGGGCTACAGGGCGCGCCTCTGTCCGCCCGGATCGTTCCAGTGGTCGCGCTTGTTCATGCGCTTGGCCATCCGGTCGTCCCACCCGCGGTGCAGCGGGACCTCCAGATCATCGGCCACGGCCACGCCGCCCTCCTCGGAGGGGAAGACCCATCGCGTCCAATTCCCGTTCAGGTCGATCAGCAGCAGGTCGTAGGTGTCGAGCCCGCAGCGCTGGAGGACCGCTTCGACGTCGGGGCGAAGGAGGACGAACTGTCGAAGCTCACCTGGGGTCCGGACGGCCACTGTCCGAGCCTAGACAGGACCGAGGGGTGGCGCAAACGTTCCGTCAGGGAGCGGCGCCGAGAAGGTCCTTGGCCGATCGCGCCGCGCCGTCCAGCGGAGCCTCGGTGCGGACCCCGGTGGCCCGGACCTTGAGGTCCACCTTCCCCGCCTGGATCCCCCGCTTCCCCACCACGACCTGGAGCGGGTATCCGATCAGGTCGGCGTCCGCGCACTTGACCCCGGCCGACTCCTCCCGGTCGTCGACCACGACCTCGACACCAGAGGAACCGAGCTCCCCGTACAGGCGCTCGGCCGCATCCACCACCTCGGGAACGTCCATGTTCGTCGGGATGACCACGGCGTCGTAGGGGGCCAGCGCCTTCGGCCACTTGATGCCTGCTTCGTCGTTCGCCTGCTCGACCACAGCGGCGATGGTCCGGGGTAGCCCGATCCCGTAACACCCCATCTGGTAGGGCTGCTCGGTCCCGTCCTCGTCCACGAACGTGGCCTTGAGCGCCTTGGAGTATCTCGTGCCGAGCTGGTAGGTGTGTCCGACCACGATGCCCTTGGCCAAGCGGAGGCTTCCTTCGCAGCGAGGACACGGATCGCCCAGGCGGACCTGGGCCACGTCCTCCCACCGATCCACGCGGAAGTCGCGGTCCACGTTGGCCCCGCTCACGTGGTGGTCGACCTCGTTCGCTCCGGTCACCCAGTTGCGGCCGGCTCGGACCGAGTGATCAGCGATGATCGTGACATCGGCCGGAAGGCCCTGCGGGCCCACGTAACCCTTCACGAAGCCGCGCGCGGCGAAATCCTCGTCTTCGAACAAGCGGACCGGCGCCGGCCACATGGCCCGCGCCACCTTGTCGTCGTTCACCTCCCGGTCGCCGGGGATCAGCACGGCCACCGACCGCCCCCCGGCGTCGTACAGGATGCACTTCATCAAGGCTGACGCCGGACGGCCGAGCAGCTCGGAGACGGCCTGGATCGTCGACCGGCCCGGTGTCTGGATCTTCGTCGCGGGCTCGAGCTCGCCGTCGGCCGCCGGCTCCGGCGGGCGAGATGTGGCCGCCTCGATGTCGGCGGCGTAGTCGCAGTTTTCGCAGTAGACGAACTCGTCCTCGCCGATGGGCGCCAGGGCCATGAACTCGTGGTTGACGTCGCCCCCGATCTGGCCCGGATCGGCCTCGACCACACGGTAGTCGAGCCCGCATCGGCCGAAGATTTGGCGGTAGGCCTCGACCATCGCCGCATAGCTGGCTCGCATCCCCTCCTCGTCCCGGTCGAAGGAGTAGGCATCTTTCATCAGGAACTCCCGCACCCGGAGCAGACCGAACCGGGGGCGGAACTCGTCGCGGTACTTCCACTCGATCTGATAGAGGTTGACCGGGAGGTCCCGATACGATGTGAACTCCCCGGCCACCAGCGGGGTCACCGCCTCCTCGTGTGTGGGCCCCAGCCCCATCTCTCGCTCGTGTCGGTCCTTGAGCTTGAACATCAGCTCGCCGTAGGTCTCCCACCGCCCGGTCACCTTCCAGGGATCGGCGGGCAGGATGATCGGCAGCCGGACCTCCTGGGCCCCCGACGCGTCCATCTCCTCCCGTATGATCGCTTCGACCTTCCGCAGGGTCCGCCATCCCAGCGGCAGCCAGGAGTAGACGCCGGCCATCAGCTTGCGGATGTAGGCAGCGCGGATGAGCAGCTTGTGCGAGACCACCTCGGCCTCGGACGGAGCCTCCCGGAGCGTTCGCGCGAACAGCTTGGACATCCGCATGGGATGGAGGATACGGGATGGACCGGCGCGTACCGATCAGGGTCGGAGGTCCGCCGC
>VAYC01000377.1:3807-4299 GCA_005885025.1 Actinomycetota bacterium
CGCATGGTCTCCTTCCACACGGTCATGCCCAGGTCGCGGGCCACGCCCGCCGACGGTTCGTTCTCCACTCGAACCAGGGCGATCAGGCGGTCCAATCCACACGTGTCGAACTCGTAGTCGCGGCAGGCGGCGGCGGCTTCCGTCGCCAGGCCCTGCCGCAACAGCGACCGCTTCACGTGGTAGCCGACCTCGACCAGGTCCTCGCCGTCGACGTTCTGCACGGTGAGCCCGCAATCGCCGGCGAACTCGCCGTTTTCCTCGAGGATCATCGCCCAGAGCCCGAAGCCGTGTCGCTCGTACGACCGGCGACACCACGCGATCCAATCGGCCGTCCCCTGGCGGGTCTTGGGCTCCGGATAGAACCGCATGGTCTCAGGGTCCCCGAGGATCGCGTACAGGTCATCGATGTCGTCGGTGGTCAGCTCGCGCAGCAGGAGGCGCTTCACGTAAAGGACGATTCGGCCGCCCGTGGACGCCGTCGACTTCACCTCC
>VAYC01000059.1:0-1853 GCA_005885025.1 Actinomycetota bacterium
CGGCGACGAGCCCTCCCTCTTCGCCCGGAAGGAGGGTCGCGACCTTCGCCGCGGCCGCGTCGGGGGCGTCGTCGTCCGTGACGACGGCTGCCTGCTTCACCATCTCGGCCACCGGCCAGTAGGTGATGCCCTCGCCGTACGGCAGGCACCGGCCGCGGAGGACCGTGGCCCGTTCCGAAATGGCGGCCACGAACTCCTGGACCAGCCTGGACTTTCCCACGCCTGGCGAACCGATGACGGTGAACAAGTGACAGGCGCGGTCCATCGTGGCGGCCTCGAAGGTCTGGTTGAGGAGCGAGAGCTGGCGGTCCCGTCCCACCATGGGCGAGTCGATGCGGCGCCGAACGGCCTCGGCACCGGGGCGGACCTGGTGAAGGCGAAAGGCGGTGACCGGCTCGCCCTTCCCCTTGAGCGACAGAGGAGCGATCTGTTCGGCATCCACAGCGTCGCGAAGGAGCCGGTGCGTTCCCTCGCCGATCAGAATCTCGCCCGGTTGAGCGGCCTGCTCGAGGCGAGCCGCGACGTTGACGGGGTCGCCGGTGACGAGGGTTTGACTGCTCGCGGGATCGCCGGCCACCACCTCACCGGTGTTGATCCCCGTGCGGGTGAGGATCCTGAGGCCGCGGTCGCGCTCGAGGTCCTCGTTCATTCGGTCCAGTCGCTCGCGCATCTCGAGGGCGGCCCGCACGGCCCGGAGCGCGTCGTCCTCGTGCAGGACGGGGATGCCGAACACCGCCATGACGGCGTCGCCGATGAACTTCTCCACGGTCCCCCCGTGCGATTCGAGCGCCGCCTTCATCTCCTCGAAGTAGCGGGCCATGACCCGCCGCAGGGATTCGGGATCGAGGCGCTCTCCCAGGTTGGTCGAACCGGTGACGTCGGAGAACAGGACGGTCACGACCTTGCGAACCTCCCGCGGCGGCGCAGCCGCTTCGAGCGGACGGCCACAGGCCGAGCAGAAGCGAGCGCCCTCCGTGTTGTCCTGACCGCAGGTGGCGCACAGGGGCATCGGCAGGAGTCTAGGCGCGCGAAGTGATCGATTTCACTGACCGCAGGAGGCGCTTGTGCTTTCGTGGACGGACCCTTGAGCGTTTGCCCAGCCACACATACCCCATGCTGGAGCGTACGTTCCGCCGTACGGACAAACGTACGGTTCAGAGAAAGGATGGTTCGGCGCCATCAGATGAGATTCCGAACCGTTCCGAAGACCTCGCTCCCGGACCGATTGAGGGATGAGTCGGCGTCTTTGGGTGATGAGGCGCTCTAATCACCCAACGAGGCCGGGCCGTCGCCATCGTGATCACCGCCGAGCGATGGAACCGGCTCCAGGACGAATTGGGGGAGGCGTTCCTGGCCTGGCTCGAGGAGGGCGACCGAAGAGTGGGTCGGCCTGCCTCCTGGCGCTGAGCTCAGCTCAGCGCAGCGTGCTGCCGAGCAGGACCCCGTTGGCGAAGTACGTGCCGGTCGGGCCGGAGGGAAGGAGGTCGTAGGTCGTTCCGCCCGAATAACCCAGGGGGCTCGTGGCCGCCACACGGCTGCCGTCGAACCGATCGCCGGGCCGCAGCTCGCCGACCGTTCGGCCATCCGCTGTGGGATGGCCCGGGGAGGCCATGACCGTCCTCCCATCGGCCAGCGCGAGCCTTACGACCACATGCCCGAGCGGGGCCTGCATCTGGCCGATCCTCAGGACGACGCCGAGGATGCGACGGCCCCGGTGATCCGTGGTCCAGACTGCCATCCCCACGCGCACGTCTTGGACCGGGATCTCACCGAACGGCGTAGCGATGCGGACGCCGGCGGCCAGGCAGATCGGGCAGGGGAGCGGCTTTCCCTCGCTGCGGTGCTGGACGTCC
>VAYC01000059.1:1891-10907 GCA_005885025.1 Actinomycetota bacterium
TCCCTTCGGGACCAAGATGTCGAAGCGGTAGATGTCCCCATCCGGTTGAAGCTGGATGGCCTGCATCTGCTTGTAGTCGTTGCTGATGGCGATGATCTGCGCGTCCGTGAAATGCTGGCCTGCGGCCAGGTGCTCGTGCTCGAGGATCGCTTGGTAAGCGGCGCTGTCGGCCTGGATCGTCGGGAATCGTGCCTTGGCCGCCTCGAGCTCGTCCGATCGGGCCACGGGATAGAGGTCAGGGTCGCAATAGTCGATCCGGCCGCCAACCGCCGTGAGGATGGCCAGCTTCAGGGCGGGCAACGATTTGGGTGGACCAGCAGGCGCAGCTTGCTTTGCGCATGCCGCGCCCACCAGGAGAAGCAAGAAGAAGAGGACCGTCGGCCGACGCCAACGGTTCGAGGCTCCTGGATCGTTCACGATGGATGGTTTGACGAGGCGACAGGGACCGGAGTTCCCGCCCGGCGTGAGCCGATCCGCATTCCCGTCTCCTTGTCGAAGTAGTGGAACCGGCTGGGATCCACAGAGAGCCTCACCGGGGCGCCCGGCCGAGCGGCCGTCCTCGCATCCACCCTGGCGCAGAACATGCTCTGTCCCTCGCCGATCAGGAGCGGAATCACCGCTCCCTCTTCCCCCTCCTCCGAGGCCGCGGCGACGGTATCCGCCGTGGCCACCGGTGGCGCGTCCACCCGGAACAGCACGTTCACCTCGGAGCCCAACTCCTCGGTGACGTGGGCCTTCACATCGATGACGGGAAGCGAGCCGCTCTGCCACACGTCCGCGTCCTCCATGTCCGATGGCCGGATGCCCAGGATGAGCGAGCGTCCTCGATAGACGGAGAGGTCTGCCTGCTCCGGAACCGGCAGCGTGAATCCCGCGAAGGAAACGCCGCGGTTTTGGATCTCGGCTTCCACCAGGTTCATCGGCGGTGAGCCGATGAACGCCGCCACGAAGAGGTTGGTCGGCGTGTTGTACAGCGCCTGGGGCGTGTCGACCTGCTGCAGCACTCCGTCCCTCAGCACGGCAACCCGCTGACCGAGCGTCATGGCCTCGACCTGATCGTGGGTGACGTAGACCGTGGTGGTCGCTAGCCGCTCGTGGAGCGTCGCCAGCTCGGCTCGCATCTGCACACGCAGCTTGGCGTCCAGGTTCGACAGCGGCTCGTCCATCAGGAAGGCCTTGGGCTCGCGCACCATGGCCCGCCCGATCGCCACCCGCTGGCGTTGCCCGCCCGAGAGCTCCGCTGGTTTCCGGGAGAGATAGGTGTGAAGGCCAAGCGTCTTGGCGGCCTCCCTGACCTTCGATCGCATCTCCGCCTTCGGTGTCCCGCGGAGCCTGAGGCCGAACCCGATGTTCTGCTCCACCGTCATGTGTGGATACAGCGCGTAGTTCTGGAACACCATGGCGACGTCGCGCTCCTTGGGCGGGAGGTCGGTGACGTTGCGATCCCCGATGTAGATCTCGCCTTGCGTCACCTCCTCCAGCCCGGCGAGGAGCCGAAGGATCGTGGACTTCCCACACCCCGACGGTCCCACTAGCACCATGAACTCGCCATCGCCGATCTCGAGCGAGACGTCGTTCACCGCCACGACGTCCGAACCGAACGCCTTGGTGACGCCTTCCAGCACGATCTTGGCCATGGCTCGCTCCTTACCGTTGTCCCTTCATCGTGGCGGACGATCTCATGGTGAGCGATTCATCGGTCAGCTCGGCCCGGGCCCGGGCGGCCGCCGCCGGGCCGCCGCCGAGACGGTCAAGCCCCAGCAACGCCGACCCGACCACCGGTGGCGCCGCGAGGCGGATGATCCGGGCACCCGGCGCCTCGGCGCGCAGTCCCTGTTCCATGCGCTCGAAGAATCCCCGATCCCGGTTCCGAAAGATGCCACCGCCCAGCACCACGTCGACATCGAGTCCGGTGATTCGCAGCCGCCGCATCGCGGCCCCCGCCATGGCCACGATCTCGTCGGCCTGGCGGTCGACGATGCTGCGGGCCACGGCGTCTCCATCGATCGCTGCCCGAAAGACGAGCGGGGTGAGCTCCTCGACACGGTCTTCCCGGATCCGGCCGAAATGGATGGCTTCGACGACCTGCCCCGGATGCTTCAGGCCGAAGTGTTCGGGGACCAGCCGGGCCAGCGAGGTCGGCTCCCCGCGCCCGTCATGAGCACGAACGGCGTACCAGAGCCCGGCCGGGCCGATGTCGCTCCCGCCGCCCCAGTCGCCGGAGATGGTCCCGAGGGCCGGAAAGCGGAAGGGACGGCCGTCGGGGGCGATCCCCACGCAGTTGACGCCGTGGCCGCAGACGACGCCGACGCCCCAACCCCGGTCCGTCCCTGCCCGCAGCACGGCGAAGCCGTCGTTGCGAACGACGTTCTCCCTGGCCCAACCCCGGGGCTTCAGGAGCGAGGTGATCCTCCGGTCGTCCGCGGGGAAATCGGCGCCGGCCAGGCAGTACACCCCGAGGTCGGCGAGCGCGCGCTCGTCCGGGTCCAATCCAGCGCGGGCGCGCAGGGATGCGACGGCCGCGTCCAACCCGTCCAGAGTTCGGCCCTCGCCGTCCTGCCAGGCTCGCAGGTCCTTCCCGGACCGGGACACCCTGGCCGCACCCAGGACATGTCCAGCGCGGTCCAGTAGCGCCGCGTCCACCTTGGATCCCCCCCCGTCCACGGCCAGGATGGCGGGGCGCTTCATCGTGGGCGGAACTCACTCACGGGTAGTCACTTTCTCGGCTCTGGTCAACACGCCGGGGACTCGACCGTGTTGGGCGGCCAGCGCCCACGCCAGCAGCTGGGCCGGGATGATCGACACCGCGGGGCAGAGCGAACGGTCGAGTCGACCGGTGGCCACACTCAGGGTCCCGGGCGGAGCCTCCCCGTCCTGGGTGACGATCAGCACCGCCGCTCCGGATTCCACGAGATCGCCAGTCAGGGCGAGCTCCAAGCGTTTGGTCTCGGGTTCGGTGGCCACGACGATCGCCGCCAGATCGGGGCCCGAGAGCTCGAGCGGGCCGTGGCGGAACTGACCTGCCTCCAGGGCCTCCGCCGCGATCCCCGCCGACTCCTTGAGGACCAACGCCCCCATCTCCGAGGCCGCCCGCGCCGGTCCCCGGCCTAAGGCCACGACCGTGTGCCGGCCCGCTGCCCACCGCCCCGCCTGTGCCGCGAGCATTTCGGACCCGACGAGGAGCCGCTCCGCCGCTTCAGCCGCCCCCTCGGCCAGCGTTTCGGTCCGGCTCACGGCCTCGGCCGGAGCCGCACCACCCAGGACATGGGTCACCGCCGACAGCGTAACGAGGGATCCGGCGAAGGTCATCGTGGATGGCCCGCGCTCTTCACCGGCAGCCGTGTCGAGGGCAATATGCGCGCGCTCGGCCAGAGGGTTCCCGAGGCCGTTGGTGATGGAGACGACGAGCGGTCGCGGCTCTTGATCCAAGAGGGCCTCGGCGAGTCGCACGACCTCGGCGCTGGTTCCCGACTGGCTCACGACCACGACCACCGTCTGCGGGTCGAGGATGCGCCGGCGGAAATGGAGCAGCTCGGAGGCCGTGACGTGCAGGGAAATGATGCCGCGGGCGGCCAGCTCGACGACGGCGGGGTAGCAGGCGTGGAAGGAGCCGCCCATCGCGGTGAAGACGGCGGTCCGTCCGCGAACCTCCGCCACGCGGTTCAGGGCGACGACTTGATCGCCGACCGAGTCGGCCGCCCGACGCAAGGCGGCGGGCTGTCCGTGGATCTCGGCCATGAATCGGTCAGGAAAGTTTCCTAACGAAGTCATGGGCCGGAGTATAGGATGTCGCCGCCATGGGTGTGAAGGTCGCAGTGGTTGGAGGTGGAAGCACCTACACACCCGAGCTGGTGGAGGGCTTCGCCGCTCGTGATGATCGCATCCAGGTGGACGAGCTGGCGCTCCTCGACATCGATCCCGGGCGCCTGGAAGTGGTGGGCGGTCTGGCCAGCAGGATCCTGCGCCGAGCGCGATGGCCGGGCGAGCTGGTCGCTACCGCCGATCGCCACCGAGCCCTGGACGGCGCCGACTTCGTCGTCGTGCAGCTTCGGGTCGGTGGTCAGCAGGCCCGCCTGGGGGACGAGACGATCCCCCTCAAATTCGGCTGCATCGGACAGGAGACGACGGGCCCAGGGGGGTTCGCCAAGGGACTGCGAACCGTGCCGGTGGTCCTCGAACTCGCCGCCGAGGCCGCCAAGCGGGCCGCGTCCGGCGCGTGGATCATCGACTTCACCAATCCGACGGGGATGATCACCCAGGCCCTGCTCGACGCCGGCCATCGGGCGCTCGGTCTGTGCAACGTGGGCATCGGGATGCAACGCAGGTTCGCCGGACTCCTCGAGGTGGAGCCGGAGCGGGTGGAGCTCGAGCACGTCGGTCTCAACCACCTCTCCTGGGAACGGGCCGTTCGCGTGGACGGCCGTGATCGCTTGGCCGAGCTCCTGGATCGGCACGGGGAGGCGATCGCCGGGGAGGTCCACATGCCGCTCGACCTCATCCGTGCCGTAGGAGCGATCCCCTCTTCGTACCTGCGGTACTACTACTTCACCAGGGAGGTGCTCGGGTACCAGCAGACCCACCGGTCGCGGGCCGAGGAAGTGATGGACATCGAAGCCGGGCTCTTGGATCTCTATCGGGACCCCGCCCTCGACTGCAAGCCGAAGCTCCTCGAGGAGCGGGGTGGCGCGTACTACAGCGAGGCGGCCGCTCAACTCATCGCCTCTCTGCATGACGGGCGGGGCGACGTTCAGATCGTCGATCTGCTGAGTGACGGCGCGATGCCCGGCGTCCCCCACGACGCCGTGGTAGAGATCCCCGCCGTGATCGACCGGGAGGGCGCCCACCCGGTCGCGCTCGCCCCCCTGGCTCCGGAGATGCTGGGTCTGGTCGAGCACGCGAAGGCCTACGAGCGGCTCGCGGTGGAGGCCGCGATCACCGGGGACCGTTCGATCGCCTTGAAGGCCTTGATGACCAACCCGCTGGTCGGCGACTACTTGGTGGCGGAGCCGCTACTGGCCGCCCTCCTCGAAGCGAACCGGCCCCACCTTCCCCGCTTCTTCCCCGACTGACGGCGCCGCTTGACGAACCGGCGAGCCAAAGCTAGCATCCGCAACTTAGTTAAGAAAGTTTCCTTGCGAGTGGAGAGGAGTACTACGGCCGGCGAACGACCTTTCGCGGGAGGGACGCCGAGCCTCCTCCGGGCCATCAACGAACGGACCGTCCTGGAGACGATCCGCGAGCTGGGGCCGGTGTCCAGGGCGGAGATCGCCCGGAGCTGCGGGCTCTCCAAGCCCACCGTGTCCCAGGCTCTGGCCGCGCTGGTTCGATCCCGCCTGGTGCGCGAGGCGGGCCGTTCCTCCGGAGGGAAGGGCCGGACGGCCCAGCTCTACGAGCTGAACGCCCACGCCGGCTGGGTCCTGGGGATCGACGTCGGCCGGGACTGGGTGCGCGCCGCCGTGGCCGACCTGAACGGCGCGATCGTCGCCCGCCGTGACGAGCGCTCGCAGGCCAAGAGCGCCCGTACGCTGATCTCGCAGATCGGCGACTTGGCCCACGACCTGGCCGCCGAGGCCGGCCTGAGATGGCGGCAGGTCTCACACGCCACGATCGGAAGCCCCGGGGTGTTCCAGCCGACCCGGCGGAAGATGACCCTGGCGCAGGCCCTGCCGGGTTGGGGGCGCGAAGGTGTCTTCGAGGCGCTCCAGAAGGCCCTCGGCACCCACGTGAGCATCGAGAACGACGTGAACGCGGCCACCGTCGGCGAGCAGCTGCACGGGCTGGGCAAGGGCGTGGCGAACTTTGTCTTCCTGCACGTGGGGACGGGAGTAGGGCTGGGGCTGGTCCTGAACGGCGAGCTGTTCCGCGGATCGACGGGAGCCGCGGGAGAGGTCGGACACCTGCCGTTCGGCTCGAATTCCGCCACCCCGGGTGGGGGTCGCCGGGGCGGGGCCCTCGAGGCCACGGTCGGTGGGGTCGGTGTGGTGGCGGAAGCGAAGAGGCTCGGCATGCGCGGCTCGCTCAACGCGAGAAGGGTGTTCGGGGCCGCCCGCCGAGGCGACCCGCTGGCCCAGCGCGTGGTCGCCTTGGAGGCGAAGCGGATCGCCTTCACCATCGCCGCCATCGTCCCGGTGGTCGACCCCGAGCTGGTCGTCCTGGGAGGAGGGATCGGAAGGAACGGCGACCTCCTGCTCGATCCTGTCGAGCGGGAGCTGCACGCGCTGTCACCGTTGCGTCCTCGCGTGGACGTCTCAGTGGTCGGGGAGGACGCGGCCGTCCTGGGGGCCGTGGCGATGGCGCTGCAGTCCGCGCAAGACCGGTTGTTCGCACGAGCGGCCGGCAGACGAGAGATCGTGGTGTGAAGATGCCGAGGACCGGAGGAAGGAAGGGGGAGCGATGAGTCCCTTGTTGAGGAAGCTGACGATTCCGTTCGGCCTGGTGCTGCTGGCCACAGCGTGCACGGCGGGAGCCGGGAGCCAGGCAAGCGCTCCACCGACCGTGAACCCGAGTGCCTCGCACGCCCCGGTGACCATCACGTTCTGGACCGGGTGGTCCAGCAGGGAGTTCAGGGGCCTCGAAGAGATCATCAAGGGGTTCGAGGCGAAATATCCGTGGATCACCGTGAAGGCGACGCCCGGGATCGACGACGACGCCAAGATCCTGGCCGCCATCAATGGCGGCAATCCCCCCGACGCGGTGTCCTCGTTCCGTCCCGACTACGTCGGCAAGTACTGCTCCACCGGAGGGTTCCTGGACCTTGGTCCCTACATGAAGGCGAGCAACATCAAGACATCGATCTTCCCGCCCTCCGTGCTGACCTATGCGCAGTATCAGGGCGAGATCTGCGCGCTTCCCTTCCTCACCGATACCTTCGGCCTGTACTACAACAAGGACCTCCTGGCCCCTGGGTTCACCGAGCCCCCGAAGACCATCTCCGAGCTCACGGACATGGCGAAGAAGCTCACCCAGTTCAACGGGGACGGCTCGATCAAGGTGGCCGGCTTCATCCCCACCATCGGGAACTTCTACGAGAACGACCTGGACCGGTTCGCCGTGTCCTGGGGCGCCAAGTGGTTCGACGACTCGGGGAAGTCGGCGTTCGCGACCGACCCCGCGTGGGCCGAGCTGTTCCAATGGCAGAAGTCCCTGGCGGACTGGTACGGCTACAAGAAGCTCACGAAGTTCCTGGCCGGCGTGGCCGACAACGAGTGGGATACGGGCAACGCGTTCGAGAGCGGCAAGGTGGCCATGATCCTCGACGGAGAATGGCGGACTGCGTTCATGGCCGACGAGGCCCCAAAGATCAACTACGGCACGGCGCCGTTCCCCGCCGCCGACAACCACCCCGAGATGTACGGGGCGCAGGTCGTCGGGGGGACCATCGTGGGGATCCCACGCGGCTCCCAGCATCCGGCCGAGGCGTGGCTCCTGATCAGCTACCTGGCCACGAACACCGACGCCCTGGTCCAGTTCGCGAACCTGATCAAGAACGTCCCCACCACGTACGACGCCCTCAAGTCGCCGAACCTGGACCTGGGGCCCAACTTCGACACGTTCCTGCAGGCGTTCCAGCATCCGATGTCGGGATTCCCGCCCCAGACCTCGGCGGGGATCATCGGTGACATCCAGGGCGTGCTGTTCGCGGACAAGTGGCAGGCGGGAAAGGTCCCGGACCTGATGGCGGGTCTGCGCGGGCTGGACAAGCAGGTGAACGACCAGCTCAGCCTGGGAGGCTAGCCAGGCCTCGCCCCGGCGGCCGTCGAGGAGGGTAGGGGTGGCTGTTCCGGCCAGCGTGCAGGTGTCGGCCGGGCCCGGCGTGGGGCTCCCCCGCGTGGACCCGGAGGTCCGCCGGCGGATGCGGCGGCGGGTGAAGCGGCGCCGCAACGCGACGGTCCTGCTGTTCATGTCGCCCTGGATCGTCGGGTTCCTGGTCTTCCTCCTCTATCCAATGCTTTCCAGCCTGTATTTCTCGTTCACGAAGTACGACCTTCTCAAGACCCCCCAGTGGGCGGGCCTCTTCAACTACCGGTTCATGTTCACCAAGGACCCGCAGTTCTGGCAGGCGATGAAGAACACGCTGTGGATCATCGCCGTGGGGGTTCCGACCAGGATCGTGTTCGCCATCTTCACCGCCTCCCTGTTGACGCGGCGCCGCCGGTCGATCGGGGTCTACCGAACGGTGTTTTTCCTGCCGTCGATGGCGCCCGCGGTGGCGGCGACGCTGGGGTTCGTCTACCTGCTGAACCCGGCCACGGGGCCGGTCAACCAGTTCCTGGGCCTGCTGCATCTGCCCAAGCCGCTGTGGTTCTTCGATCCGACGTGGTCGAAGCCGGGGCTGGTGCTGCTCGGCCTGTGGGGAGTCGGTGACGCGATGATCATCTTCCTGGCTGGGTTGCTGAACGTTCCAGCCCAGCTCTATGAGGCGGCCGATGTGGAGGGCGCGGCCGCATGGCAGAAGTTCCGGTTCATCACGCTGCCGATGATCTCCCCGGTCATCTTCTTCTCTCTGGTCATCGGGGTGATCGACGGGTTCCAGTACTTCACCCAGGCCTACGTGGCCGCCGCCGCCATCAGCGGTCCGGGCCAGATCAACTTCGTGGGGTCGCCGCAGGGATCGACGATGTTCTATTCGGTGTACCTGTACAGCCAGGGGTTCCAGGAGTTCCACATGGGCTACGCCTCGGCCATGGCGTGGGTGCTCTTCGCTGTGACCATGGCCTGCACGGTCGTGGTCATCCGCTTCTCCCGGCGATGGGTGCACTACCAGGGGGGTTTCCGATAGCAACCGTCACCGTCCCTCGCCCGCTGGCCACCCCGCGGATGGCTGCACGCCCCGTCCCACCGGGGGTTCGCCGGCGACGGTTCCTGCTCGCAGTGGGGAACCACGCCGTGCTGATCGCCGTGTCGGTCTTCTTCCTGGCCCCGCTGGCCTTCGTGCTCCTGGCCGCGCTGATGACCGATCGACAGTCGCTCGGTCTGAGCTTCTGGCCTCACCCGTTCCAGTGGAACAACTTCGCGC
>VAYC01000060.1:0-7737 GCA_005885025.1 Actinomycetota bacterium
GCAGCGCCGCCGCCGTGTGCAGCGCCGCCGCCGTGTCGTGGGCGAAGCAGTTGATCCCCAGGATGTTCACGAGCGCATATGTTCCTTGCCCGGCGGCGATTCAACAACCCTGGCCGGGGCTGCCGGGTTCGTGGTTACGAGCGGCGACGCATGGAGGTGGCGATCGCTCCGGCAGCCGGCGCCACGACCAGCCACAGCCCGATGGTGGCGACCAGCGAGGTTCCGTACCCGAACGGATTGATGCCGATCTCGTCGTGGAGGATCCCCGCGAAGATCATGAGGAGCCACGCAGAGAAGAAGAAGAACCCGCCGGCCCCGCTCAGAGCGAAGAAGGAGCGCATTCCCACCCCCCTTGTCAGGACGACCTCCAGGATAGAACGAGCCGAGCACTCCAAAGCTTTGGCGGCATAACATGGTCCGGTTTCCAGCAACTCTCGCCTTCAGGAGGATGGATCATGGCCAAGAAAGAAGCGGCGATCGACGCGCTCCTCTCGGAAAACCGGGTGTTCGAGCCTTCGCGCGACTTCAGGTCACGGGCCCTGTGGAACGACCCATCGATCTACGAGCGAGCGGCAAAGGATCCTGAGGCGTTCTGGGCCGAGCAGGCGGCGTCGGTGTCGTGGCTGCGGAAATGGGACCGAGTCGTGGAGTGGAACCCCCCGTGGGTGAAGTGGTTCCTCGGCGGGAAGCTGAACGCCGCC
This sequence comes from Actinomycetota bacterium, assembly GCA_005885025.1. Taxonomy (GTDB): domain Bacteria; phylum Actinomycetota; class UBA4738; order UBA4738; family UBA4738; genus AC-52. The sequence continues at coordinate 702 of VAYC01000060.1, forward strand.
TACAACTGTCTGGACCGGCACGTCGAGGACGGCGGTGGCGACAAGGTGGCCTATTACTGGGAGGGCGAGCCGGGAGAGGAACGGGTCCTGACATACCGCGATGTGTACCTGGAAGTGTGCCGGCTCGCGAATGGGCTCAAGTCACTCGGAGTGAAGAAAGGCGACCGGGTCGCCATCTACCTCGGGATGGTCCCCGAGCTCCCGATCGCCATGCTGGCCTGTGCGCGACTGGGGGCCCCGCACTCCGTCGTGTTCGGCGGCTTCGCGGCCTCCGCCCTGCGCGATCGCATCAACGACGCCGAGGCGAAGGTCCTGATCACGGCGGACGGCGGGTACCGCCGGGGCCAGGTGGTCCCCCTCAAGCAGAACGCCGAAGAGGCCATCCGGGAGTGCCCCTCGATCCGGCATGTGGTGACGGTGCGGCGCACCGGGGGAGACCACCCGTTCACCGCGGGCCGCGACCTCTGGTACCAGGACCTGATCGCCGAGCAACCGGCGGAGTGCCCGCCCGAGCCGATGGACGCCGAGGACCTCCTCTACATCCTGTACACGAGCGGGACGACCGGGAAACCGAAGGGCATCGTGCACACCACCGGCGGCTACATGGTGGGCGTGGCCACCACCCACCGTTTCATCTTCGACATCCATGACGACGACGTGTATTGGTGCGCGGCCGACATCGGATGGGTGACCGGACACAGCTACATCGTGTACGGGCCGCTCGCCAACCACGCGACCGGGATCCTCTACGAGGGGGCGCCGGACTGGCCGGACAAGGATCGGCTGTGGTCGATCGTGGAGAAACGCAAGGCCACGATCCTGTACACGGCCCCCACCGCCATCCGCGCATTCATGCGGTGGGGGCCGGAGTACCCTGACAAGCACGACCTCTCGTCGCTCCGTCTCCTGGGAACGGTGGGAGAGCCCATCAACCCCGAAGCCTGGGTGTGGTACTGGAAATACATCGGGACCGAACGGTGTCCCATCGTGGACACGTGGTGGCAGACCGAGACCGGGATGATCCTGATCACTCCTCTCCCGGGGATCACCGCTCTGAAACCGGGGTCGGCGACCCGGCCGTTTCCCGGAATCGAAGCCGACATCTACGACGAGCACGGACACACGGTCGGTCCCGGGAGCGGTGGCTACCTCGTGTTGAAGCGGCCATGGCCGGCCATGTTCCGGACGATCTACAAGGACCCGGAGCGGTACGTGCAGACTTATTTCTCGAAGTACTCACCCGACGTGTACCTGGCGGGCGACGGGGCCAAGCGCGACGACGACGGTTATTTCTGGCTGCTGGGACGGATCGACGATGTGATGAACGTGGCCGGGCACCGGATCTCCACGTACGAGGTCGAATCGGCCCTGGTGGACAACCCGCGGGTGGCCGAGGCGGCAGTGGTCGCCAAGTCCGACCCCGAGGTGGGCCAGGCAATCGTGGCCTTCGTGACCCTCAAAGCCGGCCAGGTCGGGGACCAGACCGTGGCAACGGAGCTTCGCGAACATGTTGCCAAGGTGATCGGCAAGATCGCCCGGCCTCACGCCATCATTTTCACCGACGACCTTCCCAAGACCCGTTCCGGGAAGATCATGCGCCGGCTGCTCCGCGACGTTGCCGAAGGCAGGCAGCTCGGGGACGTGACCACTCTGGCCAACGCCGAGATCGTCGAGCAGATCCGGGACATGGCCTCCGTGCGGACGGGGGAGGACTAGCCGCCCCCGGGCCCGGCGCGAAGCGCCCCCGAAGACACGAAATCTCCGGGACGGTTTGACCCGTACTGTCCGGATGGAGTACAAACCCGTGCTCTTGCACCCAACCCCAGAGAGGGGGAGCGTATGGCAAGCACGTCTCCGTATCCCAGGAAAGATCGCTTCTGGCGCCGCTTAGGAGCGGCGAGCGCGCCAGTAGCTCTGGCAGCGTATCTCGCATTGTCGGCTGCCTCACCGGCAACCGCCGCGGGCAGCCGTCCCGCTCTGGCGGCCGTATCGGGGGGTGTCCTGAACGCCCAGGCCGTACACCAGGGGCGCATCGTGCCGCGGGGCGCCACCTCCCCGGACGTCACCATCCTGCCGAACGTCAGGATTTCGAACAACGGCAGCCAGCCCGCCAACGAGGTCCCCATCACGGCCAACCCCAACAACGCCCTGCAGCTGGAGTCGGGCGCCAACGACTACAACTGCGCCAGCGTCCAGGGGTTCTACAACAGCGACAATGGCGGTAGCACGTGGCCACACCAGCACTGCCTGACCGTTCTCTCCGGCAAGGAGGGCTTCGGCGATCCCAACGTCGCCTACGGCCTGGACGGCACCGCGTACATCCTTGGGATCCAGGCGCGGTCCGACTTCAGCCAGTCGGTCATCGCCTTCCAGAGGTCCACGGACAACGGGGTCAGCTGGAGCCCGGTGGCCGCCGGGCCGACGGCGTTCTACACGAACGGTCTCACCGACAAGGAATGGACCGAGGTCGATCAGTCGGCGTCCAGCCCCTTCGCGGGGTGTCTGTACACGTCCATCACGCAGTTCGACGCGTCGTTCGTCCACGAGACGATCACCGTCGATCATTCCTGCGACGGCGGGCAGACGTGGTCCGGGCCAAAGGCCGTCTCGGCCGAGGCCACCGCTCCGGTGACGCGCCAGTTCAGCGACCTGGCCGTCGGGGACGACGGCACCGTCTACGCGAGCTGGATCAAGTGCACGGCGAACGGACCGGCCGGTGACTGCGGGAGCACCACGGCCTCGCTCGAGTTCTCCAAGTCGACGAACGGGGGCAACACGTGGAGTGCGCCGTCGGTCATCACGACGGCCAAGATGGCTCCGGACTCCTGTTTCTGCGCGTACTACGGGAACGTCCCGACAACGAGCGAGCGGGTCAGCATGATCCCCGTGATCGACGTCGATGCATCGGACAACCTGAACCTCGTGTACTACCACTACACGGGCTCGTTCATGCAGACGAAGGCAGTGGCGTCCACGAACGGGGGAACGACCTGGGGCGCACCGGTTGTCGTGAGCGCCGCCTCGGCCAGGGATCAGTTCTTCGCCTGGGTCTCGACGGACGACGCCAGCGGGAAGATCGGGGTCACCTACCTGCAGCGCAACGCAGGCAACTTCAGAGCCTTCGTGGCCGTCTCCACCAACGGCGGGGCGACCTGGAAGGGCAACAAGTCGATTGCCACGGCCGCCTCGAAGTTCGTCAACGACGGCTTCGGCGGGGGCTTCATCGGCGACTACATCGGCAACATCTGGGCCGGGAACACGCTCCACGCGTCGTGGATCGATACCCGGACCGGAACCGGCCAGGACGAGTGGGGCGGGGTGGCGTTCTAGCGCCCAGCCGGTAACACTCGTCAGACCGTGAGAGGGGCCGTCGCAAGGCGGCCCCTCTCGTTTCGTCCTCCTGGACACCGCGAGGGGCCCCTGACCCCGGTTAGCACTCCTGGCCCCAGAGTGCTAGCATTCTAGGCCGAGCAGCGCAAGACAAGTCGGATCGTCCGAGGAGGATGCACATGACGGCAAAGATCATCACCTTCAATGAGGAAGCGCGCCGGGCCCTGGAGCGGGGGATGGACAAGCTGGCCAACGCAGTGAAGATCACCTTGGGCCCCAAGGGTCGCAACGTGGTCCTGGAGAAGAAGTGGGGCGCTCCCACGATCACCAACGACGGCGTGTCCATCGCCAAGGAGATCGAGCTGGAAGACCCCGAGGAAAAGATCGGGGCCGAGCTGGTGAAGGAGGTCGCCAAGAAGACGGATGACGTGGCCGGTGACGGAACCACCACCGCCACCGTCCTGGCCCAGGCCATGGTCAAGGAGGGCCTCGTAATGTCGCCGCCGGGGCCAACCCGATGTCGCTGAAGCGCGGGATCGAGCTCGGCGTGGACGCGGCGGTCGAGGCCATCAAGAACCAGGCCAAGGAAGTGGACAACAAGGACGACATCGCCCACGTCGCCGCCATCTCTGCCGCTGACCCCGAGATCGGCGAGCAGATTGCCGAGGCGATGGACAAGGTGGGCAAGGACGGCGTCATCACCGTTGAGGAGTCCCAGACCTTCGGCATGGAGCTCGAGCTGGTCGAGGGGATGCGCTTCGACAAGGGCTACATCTCGCCGTACTTCATCACCGACCCCGAGCGGATGGAGGCGGTGCTCGAGGAGCCGTACATCATTCTGGCCAACCAGAAGATCAGCGCGGTGAAGGACCTCCTCCCGATCCTTGAGAAGGTCATGCAGACCGGGAAGCCGCTGGTGGTCGTGGCCGAGGACGTGGAGGGCGAGGCCCTGGCCACCCTGGTGGTCAACAAGATCCGGGGGACATTCAAGTCCGTCGCGGTCAAGGCCCCGGGGTTCGGCGACCGGCGCAAGGCCATGCTGCAGGACATCGCGACACTCACCGGCGGCCAGGTCATCTCCGAGGAGGTCGGCCTGAAGCTGGAGAACGTGAAGCTGGACCTGCTCGGCACCGCCCGCAAGATCGTGGTGACCAAGGACGACACCACGATCGTGGAGGGCGGCGGTTCGCCTGAGGAGATCAAGGGTCGGATCAACCAGATCAAGTCCGAGATCGAGAAGACGGACTCCGACTACGACCGGGAGAAGCTGCAGGAGCGCCTGGCCAAACTGTCGGGTGGTGTCGCGGTCATCCGCGTGGGCGCGGCCACCGAGGTCGAGCTCAAGGAGAAGAAGCACCGCATCGAGGACGCCGTGCAGACCACCAAGGCCGCCGTGGAGGAGGGCATCGTCCCCGGCGGCGGGGTGGCGCTGCTGACGGCCCAGGCATCTCTGGAGAAGCTCGACCTGCAGGGCGACGAGGCCACCGGGGCAAGGATCGTGCACAAGGCCCTGGAGGAGCCTCTGAAGCAGATCGCGCACAACGCCGGCCTGGAGGGCGGGGTCGTGGTCGAGAAGGTCCGCACCCTCGGACCCGGCTGGGGCCTGGACGCCGCCAGGGGCGAATACGGCGACATGTTCAAGACGGGCATCGTGGACGCCGCGAAGGTCACGCGGTCGGCGCTCCAGAACGCCGCGTCCATCGCCGGCCTGTTCCTGACGACCGAGGCGTTGGTGGCAGAGAAGCCGGAGAAGTCCGCTCCCGCCATGCCAGGAGGCATGGGCGGTGGCGGAGACATGGACTTCTAGTCGAGCCGTAGCTGTATGTAGCGAGAAAGGGGCCCTCCCGTTGGATGGCCCCTTTCGTTTGAGGCGGCGGTCCGCTTGCGCGCGGTAACGTTCAGCGGATGAAGTGGGCGGAGTTCGCCCAAGCCGCGCCGGAGCTGGCAACGCTGGCACGGCGGAGGTTCGATGAGAACCGCCTGGGGCTGATCGGGACGCTGCGCCAGGACGGGTCCCCGCGTATCAGCCCAGTCGAGGTCTTCTTCGTCGACGGCGAACCGCTCCTGGGGATGATGTGGCGATCGAGAAAGGCTCTCGACCTCGTGCGGGATCCTCGCGTCGTCGTGCACAGCGCCACCACCGATCCCGACGGGAGCGAGGGCGACGTGAAACTGTACGGCCGGGCGGCGGACGTGGCCGACCCACGGGTTCGGCGGCGGTACGCGGACGTGCTCGAGGAGAGGATCGACTGGCGCCCCCAGGATCCCTTCCACCTCTTCTCGTTGGACATCGAGAGCGCGGGCTACATCGCCTTCGGGAAAGAGCCGGTGGCGATGCGGTGGACGCAGGCCAAAGGTTTCGCTCGGCTCCGCCATCCGAACGACTGAGACGAGCGGCTAGCCGGGCCTTCCTGCTCCCGAGTACACCGCCCACCAGTAGGAGGTGAGGCTGTCGAGGGTGACGAAGCCTCCCGGGTGCGTGGCGTGGATCATCTGGTTGTTCCCGATGTAGATCCCCACGTGGGAGATCGGCTGGTAGAAGAACAACAGGTCGCCGGGCCGGAGGGCGTCCTTCGAGACGTGCGGGACCGCGTTGTACTGGGCGGCTGAGGAGTGAGGGAGCGACACGCCGCCCTGGGCCCACGACCACATGGTGAGTCCCGAACAGTCGAACCCGTCCTTGGGATTGTCGCCGCCGTATTTGTACGGCACCCCGATCACCGACCGCGCAGCGGCGACGGCCCTTCCGGCACCCGAGCTGGGAGGCGGGGGCGGAGGCGGCGGAGTTGGATTCGGAGACGGAGTCGGCCCTCCAGGATCCGGAGAGGGCGCCGGTTGGGAGAGGATCCGTTGGACGGCCTGCCTGGATAGTTCTTTCTCCAGCTGCTTCACCAGCGCTTGCTGGCCGGCGATGGCTCCCTGGATCTCGGCCTTGCGGGAGGCGAGCGTGTCCAGAACCGACTGCCGGTCCTGGATGGCCTGCTGGAGCTGCGCCGAGGCCCGCTCGGCCAGCAGCCGAGTCGCGTCGGCCTGGGCCGCGGCGTCCACGTCCTGTTGGGCCACGTCGTTCAGGAACTGGAGGCGGTCGGTGAACTCGCTGAGCGTGGTCGCGCCCAGCACGACGTCGAGCCCCGATCCCACTCCCTCATACGCCAGGCGGGCACGCTGACTGAACAGTTCGCGAGCTGCTGCGGCGTCCGCCAGAGCCAGGACGGCGGCGGTCCGGGCGTCGGCCAGCCTTCCCTCCACGACGTGAAGCTGGAGGGTTGCGGCGTCGAATTGCTCGACGAGCGCGTCCAGGCGGCCGTTCAGGGCGGCCAGCTTGGTCTTGGCGGTGTCGAGGTCCTGCTGGGACGTCCCGGCGGAGGAGATACCCACCGACACGACCGAGAGCGTAAGTGCGGCCAGCACGGCCGCCAAGAGCCACGCCGCGGGCCGGCGCCGGGTTTCGGAGATCGTCCCTCTCATGAGAATGGGCTGCCGTAGCAGCCCAAGGGAAGGCTAGACCGGGCCTCCCCCCCTGTCAACACATGCTCAGGGCAAAGGACGGCTGTGGCCGCGTGCTCGATTTTTCCTCCTGAGGCCGGAACCCGTACGCTCACCGAACCGCCATGGCGAAGAAGCGGATCCTGTTCATCGACAACCGTCCCGAGCACGTCCGGCAGCCTGTCCTGCGCCTCCAGCTCGCGGGCTACCTCGTGGAGGA
>VAYC01000060.1:7789-16366 GCA_005885025.1 Actinomycetota bacterium
TGATCCTCGACGCCGAGCTGCCCAACGAGGACGGGTGGGGCGTCCTGAAGCAGGTCCGAAAGGACTCGGCCCTCAAGAACCTCAAGGTGATCGTGTTCATGGCGGCGAAGGGGGAGACGGCCCAGCTCGTCCTGATCCCGGTCGACGCGGAGCTTCGCCGGCCATTCACCATCGGAGAGCTGCTGGAGGCTGTGCATCGGGTGGTCGGAGAGCCGTAGGAAATTAGGTGGCGGCACCGAACGGCATTGGGGGGAGCGGCCGCATTCTTTCCATCGACCCTGCCCGGTGCCCGCTTGAGCGGCCGACCGCGACGAGACGTTTCGGCCGGCTCCTACACTGGCAAGCATGCCCGAGCTTCCCGAAGTCCAGGCTCTGTCCGAGCGCTTGAGCGACGCCCTGACCGGCGCCCGATTCGCCGCCGTGGAACCCCTGGCCTTCTCCGCGCTCAAGACCGTCGCGCCCTCTCCAGAAGTGCTGGTGGGACGGCGGGTGGAGGCCGTCGGCCGGCGGGGGAAGTTCCTGATCTTCGACGCCGAGGACCTCCGGATGCTCGTTCACCTCTCGCAGGGCGGGCGCATCGACCTGCTGCCCGCTTCGACCGGTGGCCGGCCGCGTGGCGGCGTGGTCCGATTCCGCTTCGACCGGGAGCCGGTCGTGCTGGTCAAGGAGTTCGGCACCGAGCGGAAGGCCGGGTGGTGGGTCCTCGCCTTCGGCGACGACGGGCCGCTGGCAAAACTGGGTCCCGAGCCGTTCTCCGAAGAGTTCCAGGACCTCGTCCTGAATGGTTCAGACTCCGGCCGCATCCACGCCATGCTTCGTGACCAGCGGCAGGTGGCGGGCATCGGCCGTGGCTATGCCGACGACATCCTGCACCGGTCGAAGCTCTCGCCCTATCGGTCGCTGGCGTCGCTCGAGCGGCCCGAACGAGAGCGGCTGCTGGAGGCCGTGCGAAACGTGCTGTCGGAGGCGCTCGAATCGGAGCGTCGCAGGACGGGCGGCCTCGCCGCCAAGCTGGGAGATCACTTCGCCGTGCACGGACGGTACGGGACACCGTGTCCGGTCTGTGGCGCGGACCTCCGCCGGGTCTCCTATCAGTCCCACGAGGTGACCTACTGCCCGAGCTGCCAAACCGCCGGCAAGATCCTGGCCGACCGCAGGCTCTCGCGGCTGGTCCGGTAGCATTCCGCGCCGATGTTCACCTGGCACTATCTGGACGAGAGTGGCGCCGAGCTGGGAACCTCGCACGCGTTTCCCGACCAGGCCTCGGCCGAAGCGTGGATGGGCGACGCGTGGTCCGGCCTCCGGGAGCGCGGCGTGGAGGACGTCGCGCTGATCGACGAGGAGCGGGGCCGCCGAATCTATCGGATGGGGCTGGCCGACGAACCCGCCTGAAGCTTCAGAGGTATTGCCCGGCCAGCGGGTCCTTGCGGTCGGAGGCGATCGCCTGCACGTCGCGCTCTCGCAGCAAGAGGAAGGCCTCGCCTCGGATGTCCACCTCGAGGCCGGTCTGGGGAAGGAACAGCACCCGGTCCCCCGCCTTCAGGTTGCGGGTCTCGGGGCCGGTCAGGACGACGTCCGACCACACGCACCGCTTCACGTGGCTGGCGGCTGTGGCCGGGATCACCAGCCCACCCTTCGAGCGCCGCTCGGTCTCATCGGGCATGCGCACCAGGACCCGGTCCGCGGTCAGCCGAATGTTGTCGACCGCCTCGGCCTCCGCGGCTTGAGGCTTGACCTGTCGAAGCTTGGCCCGGGGCATCTCGTTAGGGATTGTACGGGGACATCCTGGCGGGGCATGAGCGAGTTCGAGGGGAATGGCCGGTATCATCCCGCCCGTGCCGACCGTTGACGAAGTCGTCCGTGAAGCCGAGCGCCGGCTCAAGGCCTCGGAGGCGATCGATCACCCTCACCGGGGGCGCGAGCGCGACGACGTCCTGGAGCTGATGGAGTTCGTCCTCGGCAGAGAGCCATCTCTCGATGAGGAGCTCACGGGTCCGAAGCTGGCTCGTGTGAGGCGGCTGCTGGCGAAGCGAGAGACCGGCTGGCCCGTGGCCTACCTGACCGGGCGATCGGAGTTCGGGGGTCTCGAGCTCGAGATACGCCGGGGCGCCTTCATCCCGCGCGAATCGAGCGAGTTCATGGCGGAGCAAGCCATGCGGCGGCTCCGCAGGCGGCCACATCCGGTCTATCTGGACCTCGCCACCGGGATCGGGCCGGTTGCCTTGGCGGTGGCGGCCAAGCTCCGACGGGCCCGCGTTTTCGGCGTCGACGTGTCATCGAAACCACTGTTGCTCGCCCGGAGGAACGCTCGGCGGCTGCGTCTGCGAAACGTCGTGTTCCTGCGCGGCGACCTGTTCGATCCCCTCCCTGCAGACCTGGTGGGTGGGGTCGATGTCGTGACGATCCATCCTCCCTACGTCGGACGGTCCGAGGTCCGGACGCTTCCCGAGGAGATCCTCAGGTTCGAGCCGCCGGAGTCGCTGACCGATTTCTCACCGCGGGGCGATCGCATCGTGCGTCGGGCGGCCACCGAAGCGCCGACGTGGCTGCGGCCCGGCGGCTGGTTGTTGGTGGAGGTGAGCCCGGACCGCTCTCGCCGGGTGGCCTCGATCCTGCGTCGCGCCGGCTTCCAGGACGTGCGGAGCACTTCGGGCCCCGTTCCGGTGAGCCGGGTCATCGTCGGGCGTCGCTAGATCCTGCCCGAGCCTTCGGGCTGCCGGCGAGCCCACTGGTAGAGGGCGTCGTAGAGGGGGAGCTGGAGCGCGAGCGATCTCTGGTCGTCTGCCTGCATGTCTCTGAATCCCTCAGCGATGGCCAGCAAGCCCGCTGACTGCGGCGTGGCGTCGATCTCGCCGTCGATGTCCGCGCCGTGGACGATCGCCGCGATCCGGCGGACGGCGGCATCCTCGATCCCGAACTCCTCCACGAGGACCTCGAACGTGCACTTGCCGTCGCGGTGCGTGAACTCCGCGCCCGGAGCGTCGAACGAATGCGCCTCGTGTTCCTTCGCATAGGCGAGCACGTCGTCGGCTGGGACGTAGACGATCTCTCCCCCTGGGTCGATGAACCGCAGGATCAACCAGGGGCAGGCGATGCGGTCGGTCTTGGGACGGGATCGGGTCACCCAGCGCATCTGCCCGCCAGCCTACCCTGGTTCTTGTCACGGAGGGTGCGCATAGGTGCTTCCTGTGTGTAGCATAGGCGGCTCAGGCCATGGCGCGATCGCAGGAACCGAATCCCGGCAGCGATCCCGACCGGCTCTTGCCGGTGGGGCAGGCCGCCCGAGCCCTCGGCATCAGCCTGGACACGCTCCGCCGGTGGGACCGGGAGGGACGCATCCGGGTCGTTCGAGACCGTGCCAACCGCCGGATGGTTCCGGCCTCGGAGGTGGAGCGCCTGGTGGGGCGGCCTCCGCGGCCGGCCACCGGCTCGAGGCTCTCTGCCCGCAACCGGCTGGCGGGAGTGGTGCGCAACGTGCAGACGGACGGCGTGATGGCCGTGGTCGAGATCGAGGCCGGACCGTACGTCCTGGCCGCCGCCATCACCCGCGACGCGGTGGAGGAGCTGGCCCTGGCTCCTGGCGTCACGGTGGTGGCGACCATCAAGGCCACGTCGGTCATGGTGAGTCGCGAAGAAGGCCCGGCCCGATGAGGCGGCAACGGTTCCGGATCGGGATCGGAGAGGTCTCCGGGTCGGTCGCCGACCTCGGGGTGCTCGTGCCGCTGCTGGCTGCGCTGGTCCTGGTGAACGGCCTGGATGCCGGAACCGTGCTGCTGGCGGCGGGGACGCTGGTGATCGTGGCGGGCGCCTGGTCCGGCATCCCCTTCCCCGTCCAACCGTTGAAGGCACTCACTGCCGTGGCGGTGGCGGATCGCGTGGCCCCCGGAGTCATCCATGCCGCCGGGCTCGAGATCGGCGCATTCTTGCTGCTCCTTTCGATCAAGCGGGTGGCAGAGGTGGTTTCCCGCCTCTTCACCAAGACGGTGATCCGCGGGCTGCAGCTCGGCGTCGGGATCCTCCTGGTCATCTCCGCGGAGAAGCTGGTTCGGAACCCGCCTTCGGTCTTCCGGGGCACTCCCTCCTCTCCGTGGCCGGTGATCCTGGCCGTCGCCGGGCTGGCCGGCGTGATCTGGGCAGCAGCGCGGAAGAGGTATGTCGTGGCCCTCTTGATCCTCCTCGCGGGTGTGACGGCGGGCATCGCGGTGGGCCATCCCTCGGTGGGAAGGCCGTCCTTCCATCTGCCGGCGTTGGGCTTCCCCAGCCGCGGTTCGCTGTTCGCGGCGTTCTTCCTGCTGGTCGTCCCTCAGCTTCCGCTGACGTTCGGCAACGCGGTGGTGGCGGTGACGGACTTGGCGCACGAGTACTTCGGACCGCGGGCGACGGGCGTGACGCCTTCTCGGGTCTGTCTGTCATGCGGGATCGCGAACGTAGCGTCGGCGCTGGTGGGAGGAATGCCAATGTGTCACGGAGCTGGAGGGCTGACCGCGCACTATCGGCTGGGGGCCCGGACAGCAGGCATGAACCTCGTCCTGGGTGGGGGCCTCCTGGTCCTCGGTCTGTTCTATGCCCCCCAGGTCTTGACGATCCTGGGGCTTCTTCCCGTGTGGGCGCTCTCGGCGTTCCTCGCTTACGCGGGGCTGCGTCACGCCATGCTGGCGACTGACCTCGCGGATGGCGCCTTTTGGCTGGCGGTGGTAGGTGGCGTGACCGGCGCCGCGTTGGGCAACCTTGCCATCACCACGGGGATGGTCATGGGAGCGGAAGGCCTCCTCTTCCTTTGGGCGCGTCGGACCCGGAGCCGCGCGTCCAGCCCGCAGCGCGCGGAGGCGGTCGAGCGATCGGGGTGAGACTCGTTGCGATGCTCTCGGGTCTGATTCTGGTCGCGGTCGGCATCGTGTGGATCCTCCAGGGCTTGGACCTGTTGAAGGGCAGCTTCATGACCGGACACTCGTTCTGGGCCTGGATGGGCGCGCTAGCCGTTCTTCTCGGGCTGCCCCTGGTGGCGCGAGGTACAAGGAGAGGCTGAGGACGGCCAGCCGGTAGCATGACCTCATGGTTCAGCGCACGCCGGCACCCAAACCCGGGCGGCCTCGAGACCCCGATGCCCCACCCAAGCCGAAGCGTCCGCGGGACGAACTGGGGAGGCCGCTCCCGCACGAGGCCGAGAACAAGCTCCACCTCGAGGACTACGACTCGTTGTCCATGGAGGAGAACCACCGGTTGGGCATCGCACATCTGAACGCCGGCCGGTTCTTCCCCGCCCACGAGGCCTGGGAGACATCCTGGAAGCAGGCGAAGGGGACCGACGACGCCGAGTTCTTCAAGGGCCTGTCGCAGCTGGGCGCCGGCTACGTGCACTACCTGCGGGGGAACCCGCACGGAGCTCACACGCTGCTGCGTCGGGGAGCGAAGCGGATCACGCGGTACGGCGACCTGCATCGAGGAATCCGAGCCCACGAACTCGCCGCGGCGGCCTTCGCACAGGCCGATCGGATCGAGGCCGCCGAGAAAGCCGATGCGCCGATCCCGAGGATCGAGTTCCCCACGATCTGACCCGTCGGCGAAGGAAGCGGACCTCACGCCTGGAGGATCGCGTAGACCTCCACGGCCTCCCTGCGGCCCTTGACCTGAACCTGCCCGAGGGGCTCGGTCCGCAGGCCGGGCGCGCCGGCGACGGTGGCGCTGCTGGCGAGGATCTGTCCTCCCTCGGCCTGGGACTGCAACCGCTGGGCGAGGTTCACGGCGTCGCCCACCACCGTGTACTCGAGCCGCCCGCCGCCCCCGACCGTCCCCGCCACCACGACTCCGGTGTTGATGCCGATCCCCACACCGAGGGGCGAAAGCCCTTCGGTCCACGTCTCCCAGTTGAGCTGCTGCTGGCGCGCCTGCATCGCGAGCGCACAGCGGAGGGCCCGTTCGGCGTGGTCGGGCATGGGATCGGGCGCCCCGAACACCGCCATCACCCCGTCGCCCGCGAACTTGTCGATGGTCCCCCCGTGCTCGATGACGATGTCGGCCATGGCCGCCAGGTGTCGGCCCAGGATGCCGGCAACCTCGCGGGCGGGGAGCTGCTCGGCGAGGGTGGAGAAGCCGCGGATGTCGGAGAAGAGCACCGTGACCTCAAGCTCTTCCTGGAACGTGACGGACTCTCCCGAGGCCAGCCGGTCGGCGAACTGGGCGGGAACGAAGGACCGCAAGGTTCGGGCTGAGGCCTCGCGGTCGACCACCGCGGTGTGCAGTCGCTTGAACTCGTCGACCTTGCCCTCGGAAGCAAGGTGGCGGAACAGGCCGGTGACCATGCGGTCGATGGCCTCAGGCGTGGTCCCGAGCTCCTGGGCCATCTCCGCATACCCCAGACCTTTCGCCATGAGGTCCAGCAGTTCCCGGTCGACGTCGGCCTTCTGCCCCTGGCCGGAGAGCCGTGCGGCGATGGTCGGGTCGATGACCGAACCGCCCGATGCCACCTCGCGGATCGCCCGGGGGAGGTCGTCCCCCTTCCCCAACCGATCCTTGAGCAGATAGGCGAGGCCGCTGTGGCCGCCGCCCAGCAGTGCCAGCGCGTAGGCCTCGTCGTCATGGGCCGAAAGGACGACCACGCCCGTGCCGGGGAGGCGGCGGCGGATCTCGTGGGCGCAGTCGATGCCCTCGAGCTGGAAGTTCGGGGGCATCTTGATGTCGGTGACCACCACGTCTGGCCGGTGCTCGTCGGTGGCGGACATCAGCGAGGGGGCGTCGTCCGCCACGCCCACGACCTCGATGCCGTCGGTCGCGGAGAGAAGAGCGCGAACGCCCTCTCGCACCAGCACGTTGTCGTCACCGAGGACCACTCGAATGGTCATAGCCTCACCCAAGGCGTACTAGCATCGCAGAGATGCCGCTCCGCGTGGTGTTCGCCGAGGACAACTATCTGGTCCGCGAGGGTACGTCGGCGTTGCTCGGCTCCACGTCGGACGTCGAGCTGGTGGCGGCAGTGTCCGACCTCGATTCGCTGCTGGCTGCGGTCGACGAGCATCGCCCCGACGCGGTGCTCACCGACATCCGGATGCCTCCCACCAACACCACCGAGGGGATCGAGGCCGCTCGGCGCATCCGGGCCGAGCACCCGGACATCGGGGTCGTCGTCCTCTCGCAATACGCGGAGGAAGACTACGCGTACGAGCTGCTCAGGGACGGGGCGGCGGGTCTCGGCTACCTGCTCAAGGAACGAGTGGCCGACGTCGACGAGCTGGTCCGGGCTCTGCACGAAGTCGCTCGCGGCGGGTCTGTCCTGGACCCCAAGGTGGTCGAGGGATTGGTGTCCCGCAGGGAGCGGGCTGCCCGGTCCCCGCTCGGACAGCTCACCGAGCGAGAACAGGAAGTCCTGACCCACATGGCCCAGGGCCAGAACAACGCGGCCATCGCCAAGGACCTGTTCCTCACCGAGCGCGCGGTCGAGAAGCACATCAACTCCCTCTTCCACAAGCTGGGGTTGACCGAAGAGACGGACGTCCACCGCCGAGTGATGGCGGTGTTGTCCTTCCTCCGGGAAACCGGCCACCCCGCCACCAGCTGACGTACTCAACGGTCAGACGGGCGCCGGCATCGGCGCCTCGGGAACCTCTTCGGCCGTCTCCAGAGAGACCTTCGGCAGCAACCGGTCCAGCCACGAGGGAAGCCACCAGTTCCATCGCCCCATCAGCCGCATCGTCGCCGGGACCATCACCACACGGATGATCGTGGCGTCGAGCAACACGGCCGCAGCCAGCCCGAACCCGAGCTCCTTGATCGGCAGCATCCGGGCGAAGGCGAACGCGCCGAACACCGTGACCATGATCGCCGCGGCGCTGGTGATGATGCGCGCCGTGTGCTCCAGGCCCCATCCAACCGCTTCCGTGTTGTCGCCCGTCCGCAAATACTCCTCGCGGATCCGGGCCAGTAGGAACACCTCGTAGTCCATGGACAGGCCGAACAGGATGCAGAACAGGAAGAGGGGGAGGAACGAGTCGATGTGGTGTGCGGCGTCGAACTTGAGGAACCCGGTGAAATGACCGTCCTGGAACACGAACACCATCAGCCCGTACGCGGCCAGTACCGACGCCGTGTTCATGAGGATGGCTTTGAGGGGAAGCAGGAGGCTTCGCAGGAACACCAGCAGCACCAGGAAGGACAGGACGAGCACGAGGGAGACGACCGGGATCAGCTTGCTGGTCATCTCGTGGTTGATGTCGACGTTCAGGCCGGGGGAGCCACCGACGGCGGCCGTGACGCCGGGGGGAAGGATCGAGGCGAGCTCGTTTCGCAGGCGCAGGACGAAGTCGTCGGACTGCTGCGACTGAGCACCGTGTTTGGTGATCACCAGCACCAGCGTCTTCGTGTCGTTGGCCGCGAGCAATGGCTTCAGAGCCGCCGCGACCAGAGCGTTCGCTGCTGCCTGGTCCGGAAAACCCGGTATCTGAGGGACGATCGAGACGATCGAATCGACCCTGGTGACCTCGGGATCCTTCGCGATCTGCTCGGTGACCGTGGAGAGGTCGGCGAACCCGGCGGTCGTCACGCCTCGCGGATCCGTGTAGACCACCTCCACCGGCGCCACCTGTC
>VAYC01000061.1 GCA_005885025.1 Actinomycetota bacterium
CAACGAGGCCTTTCCGTTTGGGGACCGGTGACGCAACGGGATGCGCTGCTGGCGTTGGGGTTTCGGGAACTCGATCGCCGCGCCCAGCGTCGCCAGATCGAGGCTGTCGAACGGAGGCGGGGGATCGACGCCATGCGCATCTATTCCAACCGCACCCGGGCCAATCTGTTGCTGGCCCGGGGCGGTCTCGGGGACTTCTCAGTCATGTGTCTTGGCGTCGGGGTCGATGAGGCGCCGCGGTCGGTCAGGGACGTGTGACCGCTACCGGTCCACGTCTCCCACGACGAAGAAGATGCTGCCGAGGATGGCGATGAGGTCGGGTACCAGCGCGCCGGGCAGGAGCGCGGGGATCATGGCCACGTTCGAGAACGACGCCGTCCGCATCTTCAGCCGGTAGGGATAGTCGCCGCCATCCCCGACCACGTAGTAGCCCATCAGCCCGAGGGGGTTCTCCGTCCGCACGTAGATCTCGCCCTCCGGGACCTTGACCTTCTTGGGCAGCTTGGGGGAGACATAGTCACCCGGTGGGAGGCGGTCCATGCATTGCTCCACGATCTTGCACGACTCCCACATCCGCTGGACCAGCACCCACAGCCGGTCGTAGCAATCGCCCGTAGTCGCAACGGGGACGTCGAACTCGACCTCGGCATACTTCTCGTAGGGTTCGTCCTTGCGGGTATCCATCGGAACGCCACTGGCGTGGATGATCGGTCCAGAGCATCCGAAGGCCGTGGCCACCTCAGCCGGGAGAATCCCGATGCCCCTGGTCCGGGCGTGGATGATCTCGTTCCCCAGGATGAGGGTCTCGAAATCGTGGAGCTTGTTACGGATCCACTTCAAGACCTCGACGCCCTGCTTCAGGAATCCCCGAGGGAGGTCGTCCTTCAAGCCCCCTACCCGAACATATGAGTGGTGCATCCTGGCGCCGGTTGCCGACTCCATGAGGCCCTGGATCATCTCGCGCTCTCGGAACGCGTAGAACATCGGCGTCATCGCTCCGAGCTCCAGCGGATAGGATCCGGTGAACATCAAGTGGTTCAGCAACCGGTTCCATTCGGCCATCATCGTGCGGATCCACTTGGCTCTTTCCGGGACCTCGATGCCCAGCATCCGCTCGACGGCGATGATCCAGCCGAGCTCGTTGTTGAACGCCGACAGCCAGTCGTGGCGATTCATCAGGACGAGGACCTGGCGCGCGTCACGGTACTCGGAGAGCTTCTCCGCCCCCCGATGCATGTAGCCGATGACCGGCTCGGCGCGGATGATCATCTCGCCGTCCAGCTCGAGGACGATCCGGAGCACCCCGTGTGTCGAGGGATGCTGCGGGCCGATGTTGAGGATCATCTCCTCGGTGCGCAGCTGCCCCTCGGTGACGATCTCGATGCCGCCGCCGCGCAGCATCCAGGCGTCGCTCGCGGCCGTATAGGCGGCGCGCTCCTTGAGGTCCATCGGCCGAAGCGTACCAGAGGTTTTTTTCGTGGCCACTCCGCCTGCTAACCTCGACGCCGCATGGCCATCCTCTCCTATCTCAAGTTCGCGCTGGTGCCCGAAGCAGACCGAGAGGACTTCGAACGGGACATGCGCGCGATGTTCGACCTAGCCCGACGCCAGCCGGGCTTCCGGTGGGCCGACATGGGGCCGTCGATGGTCGACCCCGCTGTCTACCTCGTGGTCTCCGAATGGGACGACGTCGAACGCGTCCGATCCTGGGAGCACGAAGAAGAGCACTCCGGCGTGATGCAGAAGTGGGAGCCCAGGTATCGCGACGCCCTGCTGCATCAGCGGTTCGTCCCATGGGTCCGGCCGGCATCGTGAGCGCCCGCGCCAAGACCGCTGCCAAGACCGCCGAGGATCGCACCAAGGCGGGGAGGGAGCCGGCGGTGGCAGCCCCGGACGCCAGGCGGAACGTGCCGTCCGTGGACACGCTGCTCCGCTCCCCCCCCGGGAAAAAGGCGATCGCGAAGTTCGGGCGGGCCCTGGTGAAGCAGGCACTCCACGCAACCCTCGATAACTTCCGGGACGAGGCTTCCCGCGGCGATCCCGTCCCCGAGGACGGCGTGATCCTGGCGCGGGCGCTGGGAGCGGTTGCTCGCGCTTACTACGGCCTGTCAGAGGTGATCAACGCGAGCGGGGTGGTCCTGCACACGGGCCTCGGTCGCGCACCGCTGCCCCGACAGGCGGCGGAGGCCGCCGGGCGCGCCGCCGTGGGCTACTCGGACCTCGAGGTGGAACGTGAGACCGGCGGCCGGGGACGACGAACCACCCGGGCCGAGGCGATGCTCCAGGCTCTCACCGGCGCGGAATCGGTGCTCGTGGTCAACAACAATGCGGGAGCGCTCCTCCTCGCTCTTACGGCTCTGGCTTCCGGCAAGGACGTCCTGGTCTCTCGCGGCGAGCTGATCGAGATCGGCGGCGAGTTCAGGCTGCCCGAGATCATGGCCGTCTCCTCGGCCCGGCTGGTGGAGGTTGGGACCACCAATCGGACCCGTGCCGCGGACTACCAGCGGGCCTTGGGACGAAAGACCGGGCTCATCTTGAAGGTCCATCCGAGTAACTACCGGGTGATTGGCTTCACCAACGCCCCGAGCTTGGCGGAGCTCTCCGAGCTGGCCCGAAACGCCGGCGTCCCGCTCCTTTACGACGTCGGCAGCGGGCTGCTCGACCGCTACCCGGAGGTGCCTTCGGACGAGCCCGCGGTGACCGAGGCGCTTGCGGGCGGGGCCGACCTGGTGGCGTTCTCCGGGGACAAGCTCTTGGGTGGTCCCCAGGCCGGCGTCCTGGTCGGACGCGGGGACTTGGTCGAACGACTCCGCAGCCACCCCCTCGCCCGGGCCCTGCGCGTGGACAAGATGACGGTGGCGGCCCTGGAGGCCGTCCTTCGTCTCTACGCGACCAACCGCCGGGAAGAGATTCCGCTGTGGAGCCTCCTGTCGGTTCCGCAGAACCGGTTGCTGGCCCGCGCCAGAGCGCTGGCCTCGATGTTCCGTGGAGCGGTGGCCCGGCCGAGCGAGGCGGTGGCAGGCGGAGGTTCGCTTCCCGGGTACGGCATTCCTTCTGCGCAGGTGGTGCTGCCGACTCGCGCCCCCAACCCCGTGGCGGCGAGGCTCCGTATGGGGCGGCCACCGGTGTTCTGCCGGATCGAAGACGGGGCGCTGGTGTTCGACCTCCGCACGGTTCCCGCCGCGGACGACGACCGGCTGGCCCGGGCCGTTCGCTACGCCCTCCAACAGGGCTGACCGGCGCGGCGCCGTGAGCGCGCTCTCCGAGTCACGGAACCCCGGGGCCACTCGATCCCTTCAGGTCGTGGCCACGGCCGGACACGTCGACCACGGCAAGTCCGCGTTGATCCTCAGGCTCACCGGAATGGATCCAGACCGTCTGGCCGAGGAGAAGCGCCGAGGCCTCACGATCGACCTCGGATTCGCTTGGACCGCGCTCCCTTCCGGTCAGGAGATCGGATTCGTGGACGTCCCGGGCCACGAGCGATTCGTTCGGAACATGCTGGCCGGGGTGGGACCGGTGCGACTGGTTCTGTTCGTCGTCGCCGCCGACGAGGGATGGAAGCCCCAATCGGAGGAGCACCTCCAGATCGTCGACGTGCTCGGCGCCCACGGCGCGGTGGTTGCTCTGACCAAGCGAGATCTCGTGGACGAGCCAGCCATCCAGGCGCGAACCCTGGAAGTACGCGGCAGGCTCGAGGACACGCGCCTTGCCGGATCCGCCATCGTCGCCTGCTCGGCGTCTACGGGGGAGGGCATGGAGCAATTGATCGGCGCGCTCGACCACATGGTGGGGAACGCGCCGCGGCCAGACTCAACCGGCCGCCCTCGACTCTTCGTCGACCGGGTGTTCACCATCAAGGGCGCCGGGACCGTCGTCACCGGGACGCTGACGGGCGGTCCAATCGCCGTGGGACAGGAGGCAGAGGTTCTGCCGCCGGGCCATCGGGCCCGCATCCGCGGACTGCAGACCCACAAGCGATCGCTCGAGGTCGCCCAACCCGTGAGCCGGGTGGCGGTGAACCTCACCGGCTTGCCCACGAGCGAGCTCGAACGAGGAGACGTCCTGGGCCTACCCGGACAGTGGCGAGGAACCTCGGTGTTCGAAGCGTGGGTGCGCCCCGTCAGGGGCCTCGATCACCCGCTGACGCACCGGGGCGCCTACAAGCTCTACGCGGGGTCCGCGGAACGCGACGCCCGGATCCGGTTCCACGGGGCGAGCGAACTGAGGACCGGTGAGCGTGCGTTCGCCCGCATCACAGTTTCCCGGCCGGTGGTGCTCGACCTCGGCGACAGTTTCGTCCTTCGTGAAGCGGGCCGGCAGCAAACCGTGGCCGGCGGCGAGGTGCTGGATACCGATCCCCCCGCTCGCCCCGGTCCCGACCCCGCTGCCCGCCTCCGGGCGCGGATCGGGCTGGATCGAGCGACCCTCGCCTGCCGCACGGTCATCGACCGGGGGGCGATACGAACCCCGGAGATCGCCGTGTTGGCCGGCGTCACGCCGGAGGAAGTCGCCGCGCACGGCGCGGTGAGGCTCGAGGGGTGGCTGGTGGCGCCGGACGTGCTGCAAGGGGCGGCCGGCGAGCTGTCCGCGGCGCTCCGGGCCTACCACTCGAAGCACCCTCTCCGGCCGGGGTTCGAGGTCTCCGAGGCGCGGGTGTTGCTCGGGCAGCATCACCGCGTCCTCTCGGACCCGGGGCTCGCAGAGGCCGTACTCGGCTCACTGGCAGCGAGCGGAGCGATCGTTCGGGAAGGTGCCGTGGTCCGCCTCCCCGAGCACCGCGCCTCGACGACGGGGCGCGAAGACGCCGACCGACTCGTGGCGGCGGTCGAGGGCGGAGAGCCCACACCGCCGACCGTTCGAGAGCTGGTCGCCGCAGGGTTCGGCCCCGAGCTGATCAGGGCGGTGTGCGCGGACGGCCGCCTGGTCCGGATCTCCCAGGAGATCGTCATCGGCCCGACGATGCTGGCACGCGCCGAGCACCTGGTTCGCGCCCACGGCGCTCCTCCCGGCCTGACCGTGTCGGGCTTCCGGGAGGCGCTGGGGACGAGCCGAAAGTACGCGCTGCCCATCCTCGAGTTCTTCGACGCGAGCGGACTCACTCGCCGGCAGGGAGACGTGCGACTGCTACGAGCCCGGTGAGGACGGCTCAGGCCTGCGCCTTGCCGAGCTTGAAGCTGGTCAGGACCTGGTCGCAGCCATGGTCTATCTCTGGGCCTCGCGCTGCGGTGTGCTGGCAGCGCACGTAGTACTCGGTGTCTCCTCGAAACATCACGACCAGCGTGGTGTCCAGAACGTACCCGACCCCGCTGGGCTGTCTGATCTTCCATCGCAGGCTCTTCTCCCCACCGACCAGGATCTTTTCGGGACCGCTCCGCACTTCGATCCCGTTCTGGAGGAACGCGTCGGAGAACTGGGACACGATCCGCTTGTCCCAGACCGAGAACCCATGGTCAGACTGAGGGGCGAGCTGCGCCGTGATCGAAACGATGTTGAGATCGTCGAGCCCCACGATGTCCTGCGATTTCTGCGTCGGAGCTTGCTGCGGGTCCGGGGTCTGCGCATCGAAGGCAACCCAGTTGCCCGGGTATTGGAAGGAGATCCCGTGCGAGTGGAACGTTCTGGTCGTGGGAGTGGAGGGCGTCTGGACGACATCGACCTTCGACGGAACTGCGCAGGAGGCCGCCGCGGCGCTGAGCAGGAGGAGCGGCAACCACCGACGGCTCATTCGAACACGGTAGCCCGGCCCCCCCGGCTCGACAAGGGACCGTCCGTCCATGATCGGTGGCCGTGAGTCCTAGTCCTCGACCTCGGCGACCACCTCGACCTCCACCGGTCCCCCCAGGGGCAGCTCGGCCACACCCACGGCCGCCCGGGCATGCCGTCCGGGATCACCGAAGACCTGGACCAGGAGGTCGCTGGCGCCGTTCGCGACCTTCGGCTGGTCGGTGAACCGCCGGTCCGAGGCCACGTACACGGACACCTTCACGATTCGGCGTATCCGATCCAGGGACCCGAGCTCAGCTCGGAGCGCCGAAAGCGCCTGGAGAGCGGACCTTCTGGCCGCCTCCGCGCCCGCCGCGAGGTCGAGCTCGGCCCCGAGCTTGCCCGTCCACAAGAGCTTGCCGTCTGCCATCGGAACCTGCCCCGAGACATACGCCAGACCCCCGGAGACGACGACCGGCACGTAGGAGGCGACCGGCTCGGGCGGCGGTGGGAGCTCGATGCCCAGTTCGCGGAGACGGTCTTCGGCGCCCACGACCGTACGCTATCGCGGAACCCCCGGCGAGGAGCGCCGGATGTTGCGGGTTGATTCGGGATCAGCCGATCGAGCGGAGCGTGCCGTGCCCCTGCTCCCGGATGAGAACACGGCGTTCGATCTCGTTGAGGCCGCCCCAGATCCCGTGGGGCTCGCGGATGCGGACGGCATATTCCAGACACTCGATCCGCACTGGGCATACCGCGCAGATCGACTTGGCGTTGCGCTCTCGGGCGATCTTGGCCTCCCTGGATTCCCACTCTCCCGGAGGGAAGAACAGCCCGGAGTCCTCTCCGCGGCATGCTGCCCGCCACTGCCATCCGTACTCCCAAGTGTGCGTCGCCATGAGCGTGGGCCTGCGGCCGCCCCTCCTTCGGCTCTCTAGGAGTTCTTCGTACCTGGACGCGGCGAAGATGGCGGTCGTTCACTCGCCAGAGACTTGTTTACCGAATCGGCACAAAGCTGAGACCAATCTAAGGATCGTGGGACCGCTGGTTATCGCTAGTCCGGCTCTTCCTCCACCCGCAGGATCAGGCCATCGATCCCTTTCACCCTGACGCGGGTCCCCTTGGGGATGAAGCCGTCCGTGGAGCGAGCTCGCCAGATCGAGCCCTTCACGTAGACCCCGCCCTCGGGATTGAGGTCGCTCCTGGCGTCTCCGACCAGCCCGACCAACCCGACCTGAGCCGTCCGCACCCGCTCCCTGGCCTTCAGCGCGACCGTCATCCCGAATCCGAGGAACAGCAGCCCGCCCAACGTGGCCAGAACGATCAGCCACGGCGCCAGGTCGATGGCAGGGGCCACCCCGCGCCACGCCAGGACCGAACCCGCCGCGAACGCCGCCGTTCCCGTGGCGGTCAGCAGCGCCAGCCGACTCATCAGGATGTCCAGTCCCTGAAGGGCCATGCCACCGAGCAGCAGGGCGATTCCCAACCAGTGCACCGGGACGATCGCGAGGCCATAGCCCGCAAAGGCCAGGAAGGTCAGGCCGGCAAGACCGGCGATGCCGAAGCCTGGCTGCGCGAGCTCGAACGCGATCGCCCACAGCCCCAGGATCAGGAGCACGTAGACGGCAGTGGGGGTACTCACCGCGTGGAGGGCGCGACGCACGGGCCCCATGCCGTCGAACTCCACGAGCACTCCGCTCGGACAACCCTTCGTCGTTAGCACGACCGAGCCGGCCCCGGTTC
This sequence comes from Actinomycetota bacterium, assembly GCA_005885025.1. Taxonomy (GTDB): domain Bacteria; phylum Actinomycetota; class UBA4738; order UBA4738; family UBA4738; genus AC-52. Next base: position 7,450 of record VAYC01000061.1, read on the forward strand.
GAAGGGAACGTCCGTCGATGTCGCCCAACAGATCGCAGATACTCGACGCAACCCCGGCCACCGCGCCTGCCTGAAGCGCCGGTCCTGCAGGCAGGGAGGGATGGTCCAGGAGCACCCGGGCCCCGCCCTCTGCGGCTCCGGCCCGCGGCGCGAGCGTAGCTAGTTGGGTCCCCAGCCGGGAGACCCCTACGGGATCCTCGCGAGCGCGCGACGTTCCCAGGTCGAAGGGACGGGCGGGACCGATCCCTGCACCCGGGGCCATCGTCGCCAACGAGGAGGAGTAGACGACGAAAAGGGCGCCGCCTTCGGCTCGCGCTCCCGCCGGCGCGATCCAGGAGATGACAGGGATGGTGGCACCGCGCACGAATTCCCCCAGGCGCTCGGCGTGTTCGCCGTACCCTCCCAGGGAATCGATCTGCAGGACGACGACGGCGGCGCCCTGCCGCTCCGCCGAGGTGATGGCGCCACGAACGAAGTCCGATAGGGCCGGGTCGATCAGGCCCTTCATCTTGATCACGGCTACGATGGGCCGGGACTGAGTCAGTTCCGCGGCTTGTGTCATGGAAAGCGTCAGCAAGCCCGCGACAGCCATGACGGGAACGAGGGCGCGGACCCGAGCCACCACGCGATTGTAGGAGTCCCGGGACGCCGGCCCGGAGGGATCGGTCGTCAGGCGATGAGGCCGGCGGCTTGCAACACGGGTCGCCAATCCGCCGTCTTGGGAGATTGACGCGCGAGCTTGCGCCGCTCCTTGCTGTTCAACCCACCCCATACACCGAACTCGGCGTGAGCTTCGAA
>VAYC01000062.1 GCA_005885025.1 Actinomycetota bacterium
CTGCCGGCCTTTTCCCCGCGGTTGGCGGACTCGGCAAGGCCGCCAAGCTGTTCGGTCAGCAGTTCCAGTGCGGAAAATCGCTGACGATTCCCGAGCTGGCTCTTCGGTCGCAGATCCTCGCCGCGGACGGCTCGATCATTTCGCAGGTCGCCGACGAGAACCGGATCCCCGTCGAGCTCTCGCAGGTCCCCGACGACGTGCGGCATG